>JAKZWH010000095.1:0-8880 GCA_047515615.1 Acidimicrobiales bacterium
TCCGCGGTCTGGCCCACGAGGTCCAGTGCCCGCTGCTGCTCGTTGACGCCGGGGAGCTGCACGAGGATGTTGCCGCCCTGGGTGGAGATCTCGGGCTCGGCGACGCCGAGGCCGTCGACGCGGTTGCGGATGATCGACACCGCCACGTCCAGCTCATCGGGCTCCGCGGCCCGTGTCGGCTCCAGAACCACGCTGGCGCCGCCCTGAAGGTCGAGGCCGAGCAGGGGCTTATTGCCGGCGACCACCGTGTACACCACCCCGGCCGCGGCGACGGCGACGATGCCGATCACATAGACGAGCTGCCGGCGCACGGCTCCTCCCGCGGGCCCGCCCCGGAGCCCCCTCGGAACGTTCGGGCCCTAGCCGTCCGCCGAGTCGTCGTCGACTGCGGGCTCGGCGACCTCGTCGGCAGTTTCGACCACCTTGGCGGCTATGGCGTCCCGGGAGACCTTCAGCTCCACATCCGGAGCCACCTCGATCCACACGATGGCGTCCTCAACCTCCGCCACCACACCGTGGATACCGGCGTTGGTCACCACCTCGTCACCCGCCTCCAGGGAGCGCACTAGCTCCCGGCGGGCCCTCTCGCGCTTCTGCTGGGGACGCAGCAGCAGGTAGTACATGGCGCCGATAACTAGAACGAGGAAAAAAACGGATCCGATGTCCATCCCGCGAGCCTAGGCCCAGATGCGGCCCACGCCTGCGCGCATCTCCTCGAAAGTCCCGGACCGCACAGCGGCGCGCACCTGGTCCATGAGGCGCAACAGCCACGCCAGATTGTGGAGGGTGACCAGCCGGGCCGCGGTCGGCTCGTGGGTGACCAGCAGGTGGCGGAGGTAGCCGCGGGACCAGCGGCCGGCCGGACTGTCAACGAACGAGGGGTCGAGAGGCTCGTCGCTGCCGGCATGTCGGGCGGCCGCGAGGTTGTAGCGGCCCGCGTCGCTCAGGACCGTGCCGTGGCGGCCCAGCCGGGTGGGCAGAACGCAGTCGAACATGTCGATGCCGCGGGCCACCGCCTCCACGATGCCCACCGGGTCGCCCAAGCCCATGAAATACCGGGGTCTGTCGACCGGGAGCGCGGCGGTGCACGCCTCGAGCGCGGCCAGCATCTGGGGGCGCTCCTCGCCCACCGACAGCCCTCCCACCGCGTACCCGTCGAATCCGATCTCCACGATGCGCTCGGCGGACTCGCGCCGCAGCTCGGTGTCGGCGCCGCCCTGCACGATGCCGAACTGGCACTGGTGCTGCGCCGCGTCCGGATGGGCCAGGAACGCGTCGCGGCCGCGGCGGGCCCAGATGGCAGTGCGGCGCACCGCCTCCTGAAGGACTGGGAGATCCGCCACCGCGGAGGGGCAGACGTCGAGCACCATGGTTATGTCGGCGCCGATCAGCGCCTGCTCTCTCACCGCATCCTCGGGCGTAAGCCGGCACTGCGAGCCGTCGTAGACCGATGCGAAGCTAGCGCCGTCGTCGTCCACGTCCGGGGCAAGCGAGTAGATCTGGTATCCGCCAGAGTCGGTGAGCACATGGCCCCCCCAGCGGGCGAAGCCGTGGATCCCGCCGAGTCGGGCGACGGTCTCGGACCCGGGCCGGAGCATCAGGTGGTAGGTGTTGGCCAGCACGACCTCCACGCCCAGGGCCTCCAAGTCCGACGAGTCGAGATGCTTCACCGCGCCGCGGGTGCCCACCGGCATGAAGCACGGCGTGGCGAAGCTGCCCCGCGCGGTTGTGACCGTCCCGGTGCGGGCGTCGCCCGCGGTGCTCTCGATGCGGAAGGCGGCCCGCATCACGGTGCTCCTGCAACGGGGCCGGCAAGCTCGGCGCGGGGCGCGAACATGGCGTCGCCGAAGGACAGGAACCGGTAGCCGTGCTCCAGTGCAGCCGTGTAGAGGGTGCGCCAGCGGGGGCCGATGAACGCGTCGAGCAGGCACAGCAGCGTTGAGCGCGGCATATGGAAGTTGGTCATCAGCGCGTCGACGACGCGCCACTCGTACGGCCGGCGGATGAACAGGCTGGTGCGACCGGACGCCTCGCCGGTGGCCGCCCACGCCTCCAGGCAGCGCACGACGGTGGTTCCCACCGCCACGACCCGGCCGGCCCGCTCCAGCGCCTGCTGGACCTGGGCAGGCACGCAGTACTGCTCGGTGTGCATGTCGTGGTCGTCGAGGCGTGCCGCGGTGATCGGACGGAACGTGTCGAGGCCGACAGTCAACTCGACGGCCACAATCTCCGCTCCGGCGGCTCGCACCCGCCCGAGCACCTTCTCGGTGAAATGCAGGCCCGCGGTCGGGGCGGCGGCCGAGGCCGGCCTGCGGGCGTAGACGGTCTGGTAACGCTCGGGGTCGTCGATGCCGGCGGTGATGTAGGGAGGCAGCGGAACGGCGCCGATCTGGTCGAGCACCGCCAGCAGAGGACGCCCACCGGTGTGGACCCGGACCACCCGCCGCCCCTCCCCGAGGTCGTCGCGGATCTCCACGGTCGCTAGGACGGGACCCGCTGCGGGCGCCACCTCCTCCCCGGGCCGCAGCCGGCGGGACGGGCGAACCAGCGCCTCCCAGTCACCGTCGTCGCGCGGGTGCAGCAGCAGCACCTCCACGGCGCCGCCCGTGGCCCGGCGCATCCGCAGGCGGGCCGGCAGCACCCGGGTGTCGTTGACGACCACGACGTCGCCCGGGCCGAGCAACTCGGGCAGATCGCTTACCCGGCGGTGCGAGATGCCATCGGCGCCGTCCACCAGCAGCCGGGCCTGGTCGCGCTGCGGGCGCGGCGACTGGGCTATGACCGAGGGCGGCAGGTCGTAGTCCAGATCGGCGGGAGTGGTCGGCAGCGCCATCTCAGCAGCGGCGGGCGTCGGCGTGGGCCCGCTGCTCAGGTGAACAGGCCCGGCTGGGCGTCCGGATCGCGCTGGGGCGCCTCCAGGCCGAGATGAACCCAGGCCGCGGCCGTGGCTACCCGGCCCCTGGGCGTGCGCATCAGCAGCCCCTGCTGTATCAGGTACGGCTCGTAGACGTCTTCGACCGTCTCGGTCGGCTCGCTGACCGCGATGGCCAGGGTGGACAGCCCTACGGGACCGCCTCCGAAGTTGCCGCACAGGGCCTCCAGCACAGCCCGGGAGGCCCGGTCGAGTCCCAGCTCGTCTACCCCGAAGAAGGCCAGGCCATCGGCGGCCACCGTCGAGTCGATACGGCCGTCGCGGTGCACGTCGGCGAAGTCTCGCACCTGCCGAAGCAGGCGGTTGGCGATGCGGGGCGTGCCCCGGGCCCGCCGCGCGACCTCAACAGAACCAGCTGTGTCGATGTTCACATCAAGGATCCTCGCAGTGCGCTCCACGATCGACACCAGGTCGTCGACGGTGTAGAAGTCGAGCCGGGCCACCAGCCCGAAGCGGTCGCGCAGTGGCCCGGTGATGAGGCCGGTACGGGTGGTGGCGCCGACCAGCGTGAACGGCGCCAGGTCCAGCGGGATCGAGCGGGCCGCGGGACCCTTGCCGAGCACGATGTCGATGCGGAAGTCTTCCATGGCCGGGTACAGCACCTCCTCGACCGGGCGGGGCAGGCGATGGATCTCGTCGATGAACAGCACGTCGCCGGCCTCCAGCTTGGTGAGCATGGCCGCGAGGTCACCGGCCCGCTCCACAGCCGGGCCCGAGGTGGTCTGGAGATGGGCGCCGAGCTCGTTGGCGACAACGTGGGCCAGGGTGGTCTTGCCGAGACCGGGCGGCCCGGCGAACAGCAGGTGGTCGACCGGCTCGCGGCGCATGCGGGCCGCGCCGAGCAGCACGTCGAGGTGGCCCTTCAGCTCGCTCTGGCCGACGAACTCCTGCAGCGTGCGGGGCCTGAGCGCGGCCTCGCCCAAGCGGTCCAAAGGCAGCGGGTCGGGCGACAGCAGCCCCTCGGCCCCGTCGGGCGGCGCCTCGGCGCCGGCCGCGGCGCCGACGCCCTCGGGCCGGGCCAGGATCTCGGAGCGGGACATGATCGGCGCTCGGCCTCTCAGGCCGCGCCGGCCAGGCGCCGCAGCGCCTCGCGCAGCAGCCGTCCGGCGTCGTCGTCTGCGGGCAGGTCGGCCAGCACGCTGCGGATCTCTTCGGTGCCGTAGCCCAGCCCGTCGAGCGCGGCGCGCACGTCGGCGCGGGCGTCGTCGTGCGCCGAGGGCGCTGCGGAGGCAGCTCCGTCGGTGCCGGGGGGCGCCTCCACCTCCGGCAGGTCGAGGCGAGACTTGAGCTCCACCAGCATCCGCACCGCTGTCTTGGGTCCCACTCCGGGCACCAGGCACAGCAGGGCCACGTCGTCTTGGGCCACGGCCCGGCGCAGGGTGTCAGGATGGTGCACTGCCAGGATCGACAGCCCCAGCGCCGGACCCACCCCGTGCGCTCCGATCAGCGCCTCGAAGGTGCGCCGCTCGTCCAGCGTCGAGAAGCCGTACAGCGTCTGCGAGTCCTCGCGCACGATGTGGCAGACGTGGACGAACACTTCCGAGCCCAGCGCGCCGGCCGCCGCGGCCGCTCCAGGCGTCGCTTGCACCCGGTAGCCGACGCCCGACACCTCGACCACCAGCTCAGCGTCGGGCGACCGGGCGAGCAGCGTGCCCCGCAGCGACCCGATCATCGGGTGCCGCTCCCCGCCGTGGATCTCCCGGCCTGCCGGGCCGCCGCCGCGACCGGACCAGCACGGGCCAGGTGGCACAGCGCGACGGCCACCGCGTCGGCGGCATCGGCGGGATGCAGCCGATCCGGCAGCCCGAGCAGCACCCGCACCATCTCGGCGATCTCCTGCTTGTCGGCGCCGCCCCAGCCTGCCACTGCCTCCTTCACCTCGTTGGGCGAGTACTCCACCACCTCGCAACCGGCCGCGGCCGACTCGGCGAGCACCACGCCGACGGCCTGCCCCACCGACATCGCGGTGGCAACGTTGCGCTGGAACAGCACCCGCTCCACCGCTACCACGTCGGGCCTGAGTTCGGCGATCAGGGCCCGTATGTCGACCTGCAGCTCCGCCAGCCGCGACGCCCGGTCCATCTCGACCGGGGTGCTGAGCACGCCGGCGGCCTCGGCTGTGGGCCGGCGTCCATGGCGCACGGCGCCGTACCCGCAGCGCGACAGCCCGGGATCTATGCCGAGCACGAACATACGCGCGACTCTATTGGAGAGTTCGGGTGACGCCGCGGATGGCACCGGCACCCCGGCGGGCCTAGCCGGCCAGCTCCTCCATGAGGTCGTCGCCGATGTCGAAGTTGCTGTGCACGTCATGCACGTCGTCGAGGTCGTCGATGAGGTCCATCAGTTTCAGAACCTGGCGGGCGACGCCCGGCTCGGTGACGGCCACGGTGCTGGTCGGCAGCATCGCCAAGTCGGCGCTCTCGAAGCGGATCTCGGCCGCGGCCAGCGCGTCGCGGACCGTGCTGAGATCACCGGGGTCGGTGGTGACCCGCCACGTGTCGCCCTCGGAGTCGAGGTCCTCGGCTCCAGCGTCGAGCACGACCATCATCAGGTCGTCCTCGCTGGCCGCGGCTGCGGGCACGAGCACGAGGCCCTTGCGCTCGAACTGCCAGGCCACCGAGCCGGGCTCGGCCAGCGACCCCCCGTTGCGGGTGAGGGTGCTGCGGACCTCGCTGCCGGTGCGGTTGCGATTGTCGGTGAGGCACTCGATGTAGAGCGCCACCCCTCCTGGGGCATACCCCTCGTAGGTGACCGACTCGTAGCTGACGCCCTCGAGCTCGCCGGTGCCCCGCTTGACGGCGCGCTCGATGGTGTCGAGCGGGACCGAGTTCTCCCGGGCCTTCTGGTACATGGTCCGCAGCGTCGGGTTGGCGTCGAGATCTCCGCCGCCCTGCCGGGCGGCCACCTCCACCTGCTTGATCAGCTTGGCGAAGAGTTTGCCCCGCTTGGCGTCGGCGGCGCCCTTGCGGTGCTTGATCGTCGCCCACTTGCTGTGCCCGCTCACGGCGACGACCCTATCCGTCCGGGCGCTAGGGCAAATCAGACAGGAAGCGGGCATGGAGGCGGTCGTCGCCGGACAGCTCGGGGTGAAAGGCGGCCACCGTCGCTGGGCCCGACCGGCACAGCACCGGGCGGCCCTCGTGGCGGGCCAGCACCTCCACGCCGGCCCCGGTCCGCTCCACGGCCGGGGCTCGAATGAACACGGCGTGGAACGGCGACTCGAGGCCGTCCACGTCGATGTCAGCTTCGAAGCTCTCGATCTGGGTGCCGTAGGCGTTGCGCCGCACAGTTATGTCCACCAGTCCCAGCGCGTGCTGGTCGGTCCGCCCGTCTACCACCTCGCGGGCCAGCAGGATCATCCCGGCGCACGTTCCCAGCACCCCCATCCCCGCATCGAGCCGCTGCTTGAGGGGCTCCAGCAGACTCGAGCGGTCGAGCAGCATCGACATGGTCGTGGACTCGCCGCCGGGCATGACCAGCGCGTCGACCCCGGCGAGCTGCTGGGGCGTGCGGACCTCGTCGACGCGTGCACCGAGTCTGTCGAGGATGGCGGCGTGGGCGGCGAACCCCCCTTGCAGGGCCAGCACGCCGACGCGAGGCGTCACCAGCCCCGTTCGGCCATCTTGGTGGTGAGGGCGGCGGTCTCGAGGCCAGCCATGGCGGGGCCCAGTCCCGCGCTGATCTTGGCGAGCATGTCGGGATCGCGGTAATGGGTGACCGCCTCCACGACCGCGGCCGCCATCTTGGGCGGGTCGGAGCTCTTGAAGATCCCCGAACCGACAAAGACCGCCTGCGCCCCGAGCTGCATCACCAGGGAGGCGTCCGCCGGCGTGGCGATGCCGCCTGCACAGAACAGCGGCACCGGGAGCATCCCGGTGTCGGCGATCTCCTGCACGAGCGGCAGCGGGGCCTGCATCTGCTTGGCCCATTCGAACAGCTCGGCCTCGTCGACTGCGGCCGCGATGCGGCGGATGTCCCCGACGATCGAACGGAGGTGGCGGACCGCCTCGACGATGTTGCCGGTTCCGGCCTCGCCCTTGGATCGGATCATGCAGGCGCCCTCCCCGATCCGGCGCAGCGCCTCACCCAGGTTGGTGGCTCCGCACACGAACGGCACCGTGAACGCCCACTTGTCGATGTGGTGCACCTCGTCGGCGGGAGTGAGAACCTCCGACTCGTCCACGTAATCCACTCCGAGAGCCTGCAGGATCTGCGCCTCCGCGAAGTGGCCGATCCTGGCCTTGGCCATCACCGGGATGCTGACCGCGGCCTGGACTCCCTGGATCATCTCGGGATCAGACATCCGCGACACCCCTCCGTCGGCGCGGATGTCCGCGGGCACCCTCTCGAGCGCCATCACCGCGACCGCTCCCGCGTCCTCGGCTATCCGTGCGTGGTCAGGTGTGACGACGTCCATGACCACGCCGCCCTTGAGCATCTCGGCCAAGCCCCGCTTGACAAGGGTGGTGCCGGTGGCCGGCCGGCCCCGGTTTGGAGTGCCGGCCGCGTTCGTATCGGTGCTGGCGGACATGGCCGTCATCCTAGGAGACGTCGGCGACGTTGCCTGCCGGATTTGCGGCGGCCCGGGCGTCGGCCAACAGGCGGGCGCCCTCGGAGGCGGTCACGATCGCGGCCTCGGCTACCGGGAAGCGTCGGCTGCTGTTGGCGAGCAGCAGCCATGTGGAGCCGGGCGAGAGGCTCAGCGGGTTCCCGGCCGCATCGGAGAACCGGAAGCCGGCACGGTCCTCGGTGCGCTCCCACACGGCATTGTGGACCGTCCCCGCGGTGAGAACCAGCGCATCGCCCGTGCCGTAGGACCGGGCTTGGGGAGACTCGGCGCCAGCGGTGGAGGCGCCGTGGGGCATCCACAGCACCGCCACATTGACGGGGGCGACTTCGGTGATGCCGAAATCGGTCTCAGTGGTCATCAGAGCGCCCTCCTGGATCCGCACCCATCCGCCCACACCGGCGTCCCAGATGTGGGAGACCACGTTGCCCGAGCTCCGGTGGAAGGTCACGGTGACGCCGGTCGCGTCGGCAAGGCCCTGAGGGTTGGTCGAGCCGTAGTCGAACAGGGGCGCCACCGGCGCAGCCAGCGGTCCTGGTGGCAGTGCGTCGGCGCCGGTGCCGAGGAGGTTCTCGTAGTGGAAGTAGAGGCTGTACGGCGACCGGCGCGCCGGGTCGCGCGCGTAGGGCACGAAGTTCCTCAGACCCCCGATGTCGACCATCGTCCCGGCTCTCTCGGCCTGGCGCATCTCCGCCAGGACCGTGGTGTTGGCGCCGGAGGAAACCAGGTAGGGCGTCGACAGGTCGGCCAGTAGGTCGACGTCGCTAGACCGCACCGAGCGCACGGGGCCGACGCGGCCGGGTATCTCAGAATGGAACACGGCCAAGAACCTGGTCTTGGCCCCCTCGATGAGTATCTCGTAGACGATGTCGGCCGCCGCGAGCCCTGCCTGGGGACGGGCCCGCCGGTCACCGTTGTCCACCTTCACGGCCACAGCTCGGCGCCGGGCGAGGGCCGAGTCTGTGGTCAGCTCGCCGGTGAGGGGAGCCACTGGACCGTCTGGGAGTGCCTCCGGCTCGGAGACGTCGACGGCTCCTCCGCCCGCGTCCCCCGCCGCTTGGCTGTCCTCGGCCGCCGTCGCGGTTTCCGCCGGGTCGTTCGCACTCGGTTCGGCACCGCCCCCAACCGGATCGGCACCACCCGCGCCCGGATCGGCCATATCCGCGCCCGGATCGGCCATGTCCGTAGTGCCGTCCTCGCGCACCGTCGGTTCGGTGGCATCGACAGGAGCGGACGTGGAGGCCGACGACAGGAACTCCGATAATGCACTGAGGTCGACGTCGGTCGGCTCGGCGCCCTCCGACCCGCCGCACGCGACAGCCAGCATGGCCGCCGTGGCGAACATGGCGAGCGCCCCCCACGGGAGCCTGCCCCTGGA
>JAKZWH010000096.1:0-4534 GCA_047515615.1 Acidimicrobiales bacterium
TGTCAGGCCGCGGGCCGGCTGCCGGGTCGACCCATGTCCTTGCGCAACAGCAGCCAGCCTCGGTCCGACTCGACGGTGGCCGTGAGGTTCGAGGTGCCGACCGCCTTCTTGAACCGGGCTGCGGCCGTGGCCGCAACGCTGGCCTCATCGGTGCGCCGCACCTCCAACTCAAGCCATCCTGCCTGTGCTCGCAGCACGCACTCGATGGCGGCGCCATCCGCGGCCGGCCGCTCGAGCAGCATCTGGGTGGCTTCGTCTACGGCCGCTCGGAGCTCGTCGATCTCGGCAAATGACATGCCCTGGCGCAGCGCCACGGCGGCGGCGCTCACTCGCACGATCCGGGCGTAAGCCGCCGATGCGGGCACCTTCAGGACTATCTCGTCGATTGCGAGCGCCTCGCGCACGCCCCAAGAATGCCACGGATTGCCGCCGTTTCTGCGCCTTGTGCCCCTGCATTGGCCGGCCGAGCCTCACCCGGGGCGCCGGTAGAGTAGATCCGCGGTGGCATTCGTAGTGGAGAAGTTCGGCGGCACCTCGGTAGCCGACCCTGATCGCATTCGGGTCGTGGCCGACCATGTGGCACGCCGCCGGGGCCGCGGCGACGAGGTCGTGCTGGTCGTGTCGGCCATGGGCAGCGAGACCGACCAGCTGCTGAGAATGGCCTCCCAGGTGGCCGCGGACCCTCCCGGGCGCGAGGTCGACATGCTCATCACCGGGGGCGAGCGCAAGGCCTGCGCCCTCATGGCCATGGCGCTCAGCGACCTCGGAGTGCCGGCCGCGTCGTTCACCGGCAGCCAGGCCGGGTTCCGCACCGACTCCACCCACACCGAGGCCAAGATCGTGCAGATCACCCCGGGCCGGATCACCGAGGCGCTGGCCCGCGGCACCGTGCCGGTCGTGGGCGGCTCCCAAGGGGTTTCGGGCGACGGCGACGTGACGTTCTTGGGCCGTGGGGGCTCCGACACGACGGCCGTGGCCCTGGCCCACGTCCTCGGCGCGGACTACTGCGAGATCTACACCGATGTGCCCGGCGTGTTCAGCGCCGACCCCAGCCTCGTGCCCCAGGCACGGCGCATGGACGTGGTCTCGTTCGACGAGCTGCTGGAGATGACCGCCAGCGGCTGCCCGAAGCCGGCCATGCGGGCGGTGGAGCTGGCCAGGACCTACGGCGTCGAGCTGCGCGTGCGGTCCGCGTTCAGCTGGATGCCGGGCACGAAAGTAACCGGAGAGGAAGCCATGGAGCACGCCATCATCTCGGCCGTCACCCACGACGCCAGCGAGGCGAAGATGACTGTCTCGGGAGTCGCCGACAAGCCCGGTGTGGCCGGCCGGCTCTTCCGGGCGCTGGCCGACACTGAAGTGAACGTGGACATGATCGTGCAGAACGTGTCGAGCGAGGGCGTCACCGACATCAGCTTCACCGTTCCCAGGTCGCAGCTCGACGGGGCTCTGACGGTGGCGCAGATGCTGATTGACGATCTGGGCGCCGACGATGTGTCCGCCGACGACGGCATCGCCCGGGTGAGCCTGATCGGGGCGGGCATGCAGACCAACCCCGGCGTGGCGGCCCGGATGTTCGAGACGCTGGCCGCGGCCGGCATCAACATTGAGATGATCTCCACCTCCGCGATCCGCATCTCCTGTGTGATCCGGGGCGGCGACATGGAGCGGGCCGTCAGCGCGCTGCACGAGTCGTTCGAGCTCGACAAGGATCCCACCGACCGCGCCAGCGTCTACTGATTCGCTCCGCGGGCCGGCCTGCATCGCGCCTGCGATCGCGCCTGGCGAGCGCCGGTAGCCTGCGGCCTCATGGATGTGGGAGTCGTCGGCGCAACCGGCCAGGTGGGCGGAGTGATGCGCGCTCTGCTGGACGAGCGCTCCTTTCCGGTGGACGGGCTGCGCTTCTTCGCCTCGTCGCGCTCGGCGGGGCGCAGCCTGCATTGGCGGGACCGCGCGATTGTGGTGGAGGACGCGGCTGCCGCCGACTACTCCGGTCTCGACGTGTGCCTGTTCTCCGCCGGGGCCACCACCAGCAGGGCCATAGCCGAGCGAGTCGCCGCGGCCGGCGCGGTGGTGATCGACAACTCTTCGGCCTGGCGGCGTGACCCCGACGTGCCGCTGGTCGTGTCGGAGGTGAATCCGCACGCATTGGATTCAATTCCCAAGGGCATTGTCGCCAACCCCAACTGCACGACGATGGTGGCCATGCCGCCGCTGAAGCGCCTCGACGCCGAGGCGGGCCTTCTTGCCATGGTGGTTTCGACCTACCAGGCCGTCTCGGGTGCCGGTCTCGCCGGGGTGGACGAGCTGCACGAGCAGGTGCAGAAGGCGGGCGAGGACGCCCCCTCGCTTACCTTCGACGGCGCCGCCGCCGGCTTGCAGGCGGGAGAGCAGTTCTGCGAGCCGATCGCCTTCAACGTGATCCCGCTGGCCGGCTCGCTCGTCGACGACGGCTCCGGGGAGACCGACGAGGAGCAGAAGCTCACCAGCGAGAGCCGCAAGATCCTGGAACTGCCCGACCTGGTAGTGGCAACCACCTGCGTGCGGGTGCCGGTGTACTGCGGCCACTCCCTGTCCATCAGCGCGTCGTTCGAGCGCCCGATCACCCCCGAGCGGGCGGTGGAGGTACTAGCCGACGCGCCCGGCGTGGTGCTGACCGACGTTCCCACCCCCCTGAAGGCGGCCGGCGACGATCCGTCGCACGTGGGCCGCATCCGGCGCGACCCGACCCGCCCCAACGGCCTGTCGCTGTTCGTGTCGGGTGACAACCTCCGCAAGGGAGCGGCGCTCAACGCCATCCAGATCGCGGAGGCCATGGTCGCCCGCGGCCTCCTGCCCGCCGCCTAGGTACCAACCAGAGACCGCTCTGTTGCCCGCCGGGCTCGGGTAACGGCCCCGGCTCGGCGCGCTAGTTCGACTCGATGCTGGGCCGGTTGCCGGCTATGGCCACGATCACCAGGCCGATGCCGAGCAGTTCCTGGCCGCTCGGCACCTGGGCGAGCGCGGCCAGCCCCACCACCGTGGCCGTCACCGGCAGCAGCGCCTGCAACACGGCGAAGCGGTGCGGATCGACCCGGCGCATCACTGCCTGGTCGATCCGGTAGGGGATCACGTTGGACAGCAGCCCCGTTGTTACGGCCAGGGCGAGCACCAGCGGGGAGCCGAGCGCCGCGCCCACCGCAGCCGCGCCGAACGGGCTGATGGCCACCGCACCGGCGAGCATTCCCAGGCCCAGCCCGTCCACTGAGGCCGGGCTGCGGGCCACCCGATGGCCGAGCAGGATGTAGCCGGCCCAGAACGCCCCGGCCAGCAGTGCGAACGCCACCCCCGGGGCCGTGCCCTCGGTCTCTGCCCCGGCCAACACGACCACACCCGAGACGGCCAGCACCAGCGCCCCCGCCGACCGCAAGCTGCGGGCTCCGGCCGCGGCCACCGCTATCGGGCCGATGAACTCGATGGCCACCGCGTTGCCCAGCGGCAGCCTGTCCATGGCCAGGTAGAAGCACAGGTTCATGGCGGCCAGCGACACCCCGAAGGCTGCGGCCCTTCCCAGCACCGCAGGCTCCAAGCGGCGCCGCCACGAGCGTCGCAGCAGCACGATCATCGCGGCCGCACCCAGCACCCGCAGCAGCGCCACACCGCCCGGCGCCAGCTCGTCGAACAGAGTCGCGGCCACCGCCGCTCCCAGGTACTGCGACACCGCCCCGACCACGAACAGCCCTTCGGGAGCGAGTTCTCGAGACCGCATCAGTCCAACGGATAGGGTGCCGTCATGGCACTCGACGACCAGCTCGTGAACCGGCTCACCTGGAAGATCCCCAACGCTCTGGCGCTGATCGGCTCGCGCGCCGGCATCGAGCGCAACGCCATGACCGCGAGCTGGATCACGCAGCTGTCAATGGAGCCGGTCCTCATAGGTGTGGGTGTGGAGAATACGGCGGTGACGCATCGGCTCATCTCGCAGGGGGGCTCGTTCACCGTCAACCTTTGGAACGCAGAGGACACCCGGGTGTTCGTCAAGTTCTCCAAGCCTGCCGTCTACGCCGATGGAACCCTAAACGGCCGGGCCGTTAGGGAAGCGACCACCGGCGCGCCCGTGTTCGAGGAGGCCATCGCCTGGATGGACTGCGAGGTGCGCCACGCCTTCGACCTGGGCACCCACACGCTTTTCGTGGGCGAACTCGTCGACGGCGCCATCCACACGGACGAGGCCCGCTCGGCCTCCATAAGCGACACCCGCATGAAGTACGGGGGCGTCAAACGCCACTGACCGGCAAACTGTTAGCGGCGGCTCAGGACTCGTGTCGCCGCGCGACATGACCCGATGCCGGGCCACCGACGACGGTGACCTCATGCGCCGCTGACCTTCTGCTCCCTTGAACGGCTCCGGGCAATGGCCAGGCTGGCGAGCAGGGCAAACGCCACGGTTGCGACCCCCACCGCAACCAGGGCGGTCTGGCTGCCGAAGGAATCCACCGTCCAGCCCAGGATCGGACCCCCGACGGCGCGCGCTCCCACGAACACCACCCCGTAC
>JAKZWH010000097.1:0-10357 GCA_047515615.1 Acidimicrobiales bacterium
GGGAGGCGAGAGTTGGGGCCTGGAGCCCCAGCACATCGCCGGCGTGGCCCGACTCGGGGGCGTCGACACCGACGCCGCTCGGGCGCTGAGCGTGGGGGCCCCACAGGAGGCGGCGCAGTGAGGGGCTCCGTGCTCCTGGTCATCGCCTCGCTCGGCCTGGCCACGGTCGGCTCGACCCTGCTGTGGCTGATCCGCAAGATCACATGGCGCCGCCCCGCCCCGTTCCTGGAGCAGCTCGAGGCGGTGTCGCCCGTCCCGGGGCGCTCCGTCGGCCCGGCCAGCGGGATCTCCAGACTCGACCCCCTGACGCCCCAGCCCGAAGGCGGCCCGCCATCCGACCCGCCCGCAGCGGTCCAGGAGCGCTGAGCCCTGCCCCGCGACCTGGCTATCGACCTGGGCACGGCAAATACTCTGGTGTACGCCCGCGGGCAGGGCGTGGTGCTGAACGAGCCGTCGGTTGTGGCGGTCAATACCAACACCAACCAGCTGCTGGCCGTGGGCCACAAGGCACGGCGGATGCTGGGGCGCACACCCGGATACATCGTCGCCCGGCGGCCGCTGCGCAAGGGCGCCATCACCGACTTCGAGATAACCCAAGACATGATCCGGATCCTGCTCCGGCAGGTGGGGGTCAGCCGGCTCAACCGGGCCCGGGTGGTGGTGTGCGTGCCCTCGGCCATAACTCCCGTGGAGCGCCGGGCCGTGATGGAGGCCGCCCGGAGGGCGGGCGCCATCGAGGTGCGGTTGCTCGACCAGCCTCTCGCGGCCGCGATAGGCGCGGGACTGCCGATCGACGAGCCGGTCGGGTCGATGGTGGTGGACATTGGCGGTGGCACCACCGAGACCGCGCTGTTGAGTCTGGGCGGCGTGGTGGCTCTGGAGGCGGTGAGGGTTGGCTCGTTCGACATCGACGACGCCATCCAGGCCCACATGCGGCGCGAGTACGGCATGGCCATCGGCGAGCCCACCGCGGAGAGCACCAAGATCGTGGTCGGATCGGCCGCGGTGACCCGCAACGAGACGGCCGCGGAGATCCGCGGCCGGGAGTTGATGTCGGGCATGCCGAAGACCACCATCGTCACGCCGAACGAGATCCGCAAGGCGATCGAGGAGCCCGTGAGCGCCATGGTCGACTCGGTGTTGAGCTGCCTGTCCCAGTCGCCACCGGAGCTGGCCCAGGACCTGATCGCCCGAGGCGTCCATCTCGTGGGCGGAGGCGGGCTGCTCAGGGGCATGGACATCCGCCTGTCCCGGGAGATGTCGCTGCGGGTCCGCCGGGTCAACGCGCCGCTGGAGACGGTGGTGAGGGGGGCGGGCCGCTGCTTGGAGCACCTCGGCATGGACATGTCGATATTCAGCGACGAGTTCGACTGAGAGGCCGAGCGGATGGGCCGCGATTGACGAGGATTCCTGGTGGCGCTGAGCGAGGCCGTGGCCCGAGCGGCCCGTGAGCGCAGCGAACAAGAGCGGGCTAAGAGGCCGAGCCCCGATCTGAAGTCCAGCGAGTCAGTCGTACCCGGCTGGGCTGCGCAGCTCCGCGGCTGCGGCCCTCACCTGCTTGTCCCGGTCGCTGCTGGCCCTGTCCAGCGCAGTCTCCACCTCGGGGCCATCGAAGGGGGCAAGGGCGATCACCGCTCGCCTCCGGACCTCGGGTTTGTCGTCGAGTCCCGCAAGGATCGCGGGCAGTCCGGCGGGATGGGCGATCGCGCCCAGGGCCGCGATCGCCGACTCCCGGCACAGCGGGTCCTCATGGGCGCTGGCAACCCGGACCAGCGCCTCCACGACCACCACCGAATCCGCCGGGGCCGCAGCCGCGGCCGAGACCTTCTCGCCGCAGGTCCAGGCTGCGGCCTCCACCACCCGGCGGTCATCGTCGTCGAGCCGGGTCGCGGCCGCTCCGATCGGCACGTCGCTGCGGCCCGCGGCCAGCTCGAGCGCGGTCATGCGCACCGCGGGCGCGGGGTCGTCGAGTGCTGCCATCAGCCGGCGGGCGCTCAGGCCGCCGGCTCGCTCCAACGCCCGCAGCGCGCTGGCCCGCACCTTTGGGTCGGCGTCGCCTAGGTACGGCTCGGCCTGGGCCGCGTGGCCCAGATGGCCGGCCACGGCTACAGCCCGCCGGCGCGCCACGGCATCTGCGGTAGTGGGTTCCTCTGAGTCCTCGGGCACCTGCGTCTCCCCTAGCGGCCCTGCGGAGAGGAGACGAGGCCTCGCTGTGAAGCATGTTGTTTCCCGCTCTTGTTCGCTGCGCTCACGGGCCGCTCGGGCCACGGCCTCGCTCGGCGCCTTGCGAAGATCTTCATGAACTGCTGCTCATCCGCTCGGCCTCTTAGGAGATGGCCTGTTCGAGCAGGAATCCGGCCACGACGACCATGAGGCCCACAGCTGCAGCCAACGCGAAGCCGATGACCGCGACGAGCGCGATCAGCGCCATTAGCGCCAGCAGGCGCTGCCACCATTGCGGGTAGGCCTTCGGACCCACTACCGCTCGGGGCACTGCACGCCTGGCGAGGCCCAGAACCCTCAGCAGGTCGATCAGCCGGATCCGGCGCCTGGGTCGGGCTGCCCATGCCGCTCGGAGGGCTGCCCGCGCCGCCCGGCGGACCGCACGGGCGACCCGCGCCCGCATCCCGCTCCCAGCCGGTACTGCCTGGGGAGCGTCGCCGGTGGTCGGGGGAGCGTCGCCGGTGGTCGGGGCTGTCGCCATGGGGATACCTTGGTGTCCGGGCGCCGCGTCAGCCGGCGGCGCCCGAGCGAAGACGACTGGACGGTTCGCCACGCTAGCTTCCCCACCGCCGACTTCCCCGGCGCCGGACTCGGTCCACTCGGGTGGGCCGACCTCCCCACCTCCATTCATCCCGCCCGGCGGCCGTCGCGGCCGTCGAAGGCCCTGGCGCCGTCTGCTGTGGCTCTTGGGCACGGTAATGGCCCTGGTGGTGGTGGCCTCGGCCGCGTCCTTCTTCGTCCCGGCCCGCTGGGCCGGGCGACTGCTTCCGGGCGACTCCGTGGTCGACTCCGGAGCGGTGGCCTTCCTGCCCGGTGCCGCCATCGCCACATCGGGCCGGATCGAGGCCGAAGGCATTGACGTGTTCGACCCCACAGGAGAGATCCTGCTGCTGACCGTGTCGATCGACAGCGACCTGACCGTCGTCGACTGGATCAGATCCTCCGTGGACGACTCGATCGAGTTGCGCAGCCGGGAGTCGGTCTACGGGGACCGCTCCAAGGGCGAGCAGCGCGATCACAACCGCAACTTGATGGCCGGCGCCAAGGACACGGCCACGATCGTGGCCCTCGAGCGTCTCGGCGTTCATGCCGCAGACTTCACCGGAGTGTTGTTCCTGGAGACAGTCGCGGGCGGTCCGGCTGACGGCCTGCTGGAGGGCACCGACGTGATCCTGTCCATCGACGGCGAGCCGGTTACCACCGTCGAGTCGCTACGAACGGTGTTGGCCGACCGGGAGCCGGGCACGACGGCGACCATCACGGTGGAGAACTCCCAGACGCACGAGCTGCGCGACGTGGAGATGACGCTCGGCAGCCATCCCGACAGCGGCGGGGCGTTCATCGGGGTGAGCGGCGTGATTGACCGCGTCGAGAAGTCCCCGCTCCCCTTCAAGATCGACATCTCCTCGGGCAACGTGGGAGGGCCCTCCGCGGGCCTGGCGTTCACGCTGATCGTGCTCGACGTCCTCACACCGGGCGAGCTGACGGGAGGGAAGCGGGTCGCGGTCACCGGCTCGATCGGCCTGGACGGCTCCGTCGGGGATGTGGGAGGCGTCGCCCAGAAGTCGGTGGCGGCCCGCGATGCGGGCGCCGAAATGATGATCGTGCCCGAAGCCTCGGTTGACGAGGCCCTATTGGGCGCGGGCCAGGTTCCGGTGGTGGGAGTGGAGACCCTCGACGACGCGCTGCAGGCGCTGGCTGACCACGGAGGCGATCCCGTCGGGCGTTTGCAGGGCTGAGCCCGCGCCGGGCGAGACCCGCCCGGAGCGCGCCTTGCCGCCCGCTGCTGCGGAGCCGGCAATCGGCGCGGTGTTGATCGCGAGCCCTGCTGTCAATGTGCTAATTGCGGGTATGTCCGACTTGGATTCTCCCTCGGCGTACGATCAAGAGAACCGGTCCCGTCCGCGATTCGGGTGGCGGACGACGGCATCGGAGGAGCGATGGCAAACGGCGACGGACTAGACCCTGGAGCGGCGCTGGACCCTGAAGCGGTCGAGAAGGCCGACTTCGGCACGGTGCGCCGCGGCTACGAGCCCGAGCCGGTACGCAGCCGGCTGCGCGAGGCCGCGCAGGAGATCCGCCGTCTCAACGGCCTGGTCGCCTCGCTCCAGGAGCGCATCGCCGAGTTCGAGGCCACACCCCCGGAAAGGCTTGAGACGGCCCGTGTGGTGGAAGCCCTCGGCGACGAGGCCGCCCGCGTGCTGCAGGCGGCCCGCGACGCCGCTCAAGAGCGGTTCGAGCGCGCGGAGGCCGAGAGCGGCGAGATCATCGGCAAGGCGAGGGCGGCTGCGGCCGCCATCGTCGAGCAGGGCCAGGAGCAGGGCCAGGAGGTGGTGGTCGAAGCTCGCAACGTGAGGGAGCGGATCCTCTCCGACCTGGCCTACAAGCGCCACGCGCACCGGGTTGAGGTGGAGCAGTTGCGTGTCATCCGCGATCGCCTGCTGGAGGCGCTGTCCATTTGCCGTGAGGGACTGGACGGCTGGATCTCGGACCTGGACCAAGTGGGTCCCCGGGCCGCGGCCGCGGCCGCGCGAGCAGGACTGCGAATCGCGGCCGAACCCGAGCTCACCGTCAGCGAGATGGAGGCGGAGATCCACGCCGCCCGCCTGGCCGGGCTCCCCTTGGACGTCGGGTCCGGGCCGGCCACCTCCGACGATGAGGCCGCGGCTGCAGGCACCGATACGGGGCCGCAGGAGGCTCCGGAGGCTGGAGACCATTCCGCCGACGCCGACGCCGACGCCGCCGAGCCGGCCGACCTCGAAGCGCTGGAGGAACTGGACGAGCTGGACGAGGCCGGCGGACACGTGGAGATCGTGGGCTACGAGGACGACGCGCCCGAGCCGTCCGGCTCGGCCGCAGTTGGCCTCTACGACGTCGAGGCCGAGTCCGCCTTCGAGTTCGACGCAGGCCCCCGCCCGGTTCACGAGCAGGCGCCGCACGTCGAGGCTGACCTGCCGCCGGTTGCGGACGAAGCGCCCGAGCGGGCCCTTGAGGTGGCGGCGGCGTCCGACGCCGATGCGATCTTCGCCCGCCTGCGCTCGATCACGAGCAGGCCCGCAGGCGAGCCGCCGCCGGAACGCGAGGAACAGCGGCCGGCTGCGGCGTCCGGAGAGGAGGTGCCGGTTGCGGCGCCGGCCGTCGATGAGCCCGGAGAGGCGGCGCCAGCCGGGACCGCGGTCGAGGCTTCCGAGCCCGACGACCTCATGAGCGCGGCCCGAGCCGTGGCCGTGGGCGGCATCGCCCGCAGGCTCAAGCGGCTGGTCGTGGACGAGCAGGGCGAACTGCTTGACGCCATGCGCCGCAGCGGATCCCGCGCCCTGCGCGGCGCCACCGGCGCCGACGCCTACACACGCGCCGCGCTGGAGCCGCTGCAGGACTTCGCGTCCGACATCGACGTCAGCATTGACGACATCGACTTGAAGGCGGCCGGCGCCGCGATCGTGTCGGTGCTGGTCGAGCCGGTCCGGGCCCGCCTGGGCGAGCTGATCGAGGAAACCGACGATTCGGACGAGCTTGCCAACGCGGTGCGGTCGATCTACCGGGAGTCGCGCTCGCGCCGCGCTGAGGCCGCGGCCGAGGCCGCCTTCGCGGCTGGGTGGCCAGAGGCGGTATCGTGACCGGTAATGCGCACCGTCTCATCTAATCCCTCCGGCGGTAGGCCGCGCTTCGGCACCAGAAGGGCTCGATTCATCGCCCTGCTGGTAGCTGGCGGCCTGCTGATCCTGCTGCTGTCGCTGCGGGGGATCGCCCGCTTCTACACCGACTACCTGTGGTTCGACTCTCTGGGCCGCACCGACGTGTGGGGTCGGGTGCTGCTGGCCAAGGTCGCCCTGTTCTTTATCTTCGCGATCGCATTCTTCGTCTTGATCTGGATCAACCTGCTGATCGTCGATCGGCTGGCGCCCAAGGTCCGCCCGCCCGGACCCGAGGAGGAGATGCTCGGCCGCTACCACGCCATGGTGTCGAGCCGCACCGGGCTCGTGCGCTTGGGGGTGTCGGTCCTGTTCTCGCTGCTGGCCGCGTCGGGCGTGTCGAACCAGTGGGAGGAGTGGCTGCTCTTCGTAAACCGCAAGGACTTCGGCATCGCCGATCCGCTGTTCAACACCGACATCGGCTTCTTCGTCTTCCGGCTTCCGTTCCTGTCGTTCCTGGTGAGCTGGGCCTTCGCCGCCTTCATGATCCTCTTGGTGGTGATCGGCATCGCCCACTACCTCAACGGCGGCATCAGGCTCCAGGTCCCGCCGGGCGTGCAGCGGGTGCTGCCGTCGGTGAAGGTCCACCTGTCGGCGATCCTGGCCGCGCTGGCCTTAGTGAAGGCCGCCGACTACTGGCTGGCCCGCTACGAGCTCACCGTGTCGAGCCGGGGCGTGGTCGACGGCGCCCTTTACACCGACGTGAAGGCCAAGCTGCCCGCCCTCTACCTGCTGCTGCTCATCTCGCTGTTCGCCGCGGTGCTGCTAATAGTGAACCTGCGCCGGCGGGGCTGGGTGCTGCCGACGCTTGCCGTCGGCCTGTGGGCCTTCACCGCGCTGGTGATGGGGAACATGTACCCCGCGTTCGTGCAGCGCTTCCAGGTGGATCCCAACACCACCGACCGCGAGTCCGTCTACACCGCCGACAACATCTCCGCCACCCGGGCCGCCTACTCGCTGGTGCCCGGCACCGATGTCGCCGTTGAGATCTTCGACTACAAGGAGAATCCCACTTCCGGGCAGCTGCGGGCCGCAGCCCCGACCCTGCGCAACGCCCGGATCCTGGACCCGGTCACCCTCACCGACACATTCGAGAAGGACCAGGGCGAGCGGGACTTCTACCGATTCTCGACCGTGCTCGACGTCGACCGCTACGTGGTGGACGGCGAGTTGACCCAGGTGGTGCTGGCCGCCCGCGAGCTCAACCTGAGCGAACTCGGGTCCTGGGAGCGCCAGCACGTGGCCATCACCCACGGCTACGGCGCTGCCATCGCTCGAGCCAACGTCACCGACGTCCGCGGCAGCCCGGTGTTCATCACGGGCGGCCTCCCGGTCGAGGTGGACCCGGCCATAGGCCTACAGCTCGACGAGCCCCAGATATACGTCGGCGAGAACCTCGATGGCTACGCGCTCGTGGGGGCCACCCGCGACGAGGTCGACTTTGTCGACGGCCAGGGGAACGAGGCGAGCTTCCGCTACGACGGCGACGGCGGCGTCGACATGGGGTCGTTCCTGCGCCAGGCCGCCTTCGCGCTGCGCTTCGGGGAGCTCGACCCGCTCATCTCCAGCTTCGTGGGCAGCGACACCGGCATCATCTACATCCGCGACGCCCAGGACCGGGTGAAGAACGTGGCCCCGTTCCTGGAGTTCGACTCCGACGCCTACCCGGTGGTGTTCGGCGGCCGCATCCACTACGTGCTCGACGCCTACACCACCACCGACCGCTACCCCTACTCCCAGGGCGCCGACACCGGCGGCCTGGGCTCCACCTCCGATTTGGCCGGCGTCGCCGCCAACTACATCCGCAACTCGGTCAAGGCCGTGGTCGACTCCTACGACGGCGGTGTGACCCTGTACGTCATGCCGGTGAAGGACCCGATCATCGAGGCATGGCAGTCGGCCTTCCCCGACCTGTTCACCGACTTCTCCGAGATGCCCGAGGACCTGCGCGACCATCTGCGATTCCCGACCGACCTGTTCACCGTCCAGACCAACATGTGGGCGGCGTACCAGGTGTCCGAACCCGTAGCCCTGATCATCGGCACCGAGCGCTGGGCCGTGGCCCAGGACCCGGGCCGCAGCGTGCTGGCCGGTGGCACCGCTGAGGCCGTGGTCGGGGACCGGGGACTGCTGACCCGGCGGGAGCGGCGGGTGCCGCCCTACTACTCGCTGATCCAGCTCCCCGGCGAGGAGGAGACGTCGTTCGTGGTCCTGCGCTCGTTCGTGCCCACCTCCGCCGACGACAGCCGCAAGGAGTTGACCGGCTTCATGGTGGGCGAGACGCGCTCCGACGGGACGTCGCGGCTGGTGTCCTACGAGATGTCCCACCTACTGGCGCCGGGCCCGGCCATCGTGGCGTCCAACGTCTCAACCAACCCCGAAATCAGCCGGGAGCTGACCCTGCTCAACGACCAGGGCTCGCTGGTCGACTTCGGCGACATGCTGTTGCTGCCGGTCGAGGACTCTCTGCTGTACGTCCGTCCCATGTACGTGCGGGCCCAGGGAACCCAGATCCCGCTGTTGGCCGGGGTGATCGCCTCGGTCGGCAACCGCACCGCGCTGGGCAAGACGCTGGGCCAAGCCCTCGACAAGCTCTATCCGGGCGCGGACTTCAGTGACGTGGTGCTGTCTCCGCTGGTCACCACCGGCGACGCTCCGCCGGTGGTGGACGACGGCGACGAGCCGTCCGAGTCCTCCGTCACGGGGACGCCCGATGTCGAGCTTGGCGAGCTGACCCCCGCTGAGACCGAGCAGCTGGTCGAGGAGCTGGCCGAGTTGCGTCGCCGCCAAGACGAGATCCTGGCCCGCCTGCTCGAGCAACTCGAGAACTAGCTCACGGCGCCGCTGCGCTCCTGAAGCGATCAGGCCCCCTGAAGCGATCAGGCCTCGGGGCGGCTGGCGTGAGCCTCGCGGGCTGTCGAGCTGGCGAAGATGCGGGCCTCCCGGGCCACGTGGCCCAAGGAGATGCGGGCCTCTTTGGCTTCGGCCGAGTAGCCGATGGCGTCGAGTATGGGCCGCAACTCTCCTAGGCGGATGCGCATCTCCACCGCGGCCGGGTCCACCAGCGACGGATGCTCCTCGCCCATCGCCTCGGCCAGCATCTTCAACTCCTGCCGTAGCCCGGCTACATAGTTGGCCACCCGCACCGCCTTGTTGGCCGGATCGAGCCCCCGGGTGAGCCACTTGTTCTGGGTGGCCACGCCGGTGGGGCAGCGCCCGCTGTGGCAGCGCTGGGCCTGAATGCAGCCGACGGCCATCATTGCCTCGCGCCCGACGTTGATCAGGTCGACGCCCATGGCCATGGCCACCATGGCGTCGGGCGCGAGGCCGAGCTTGCCCGAGCCTCCGAACACGACGGCCTCGTGCAGGTCGGCCTCCGTGAAGGCCTGGTAGACCTCGGCGAAGCCCACCCGGAAGGGCAGGGACACATGGTCCGTGAACGTCAGCGGCCCCGCGCCGGTGCCGCCCTCGCCACCGTCGACGACGATGAAATCCGGACCGCGGTCGGTATCGGCCATGCGGGACGCCAGCTCGACCCAGAAACGGCGGTCGCCGACGGCCGACTTGATGCCCACTGGAAGCCCGGAAGCGTCAGCAATCCTCTCCACGAAGTCGACAAGGCCGGCCACATCGTCGAACTCGGGATGGTGGTTGGGGCTGCGCACGGTCACGCCCACCGGCACGCCCCGGGCCTCGGCGATCTCCGGCGAGACCTTCGCGGCGGGCAGCACCCCGCCCAGGCCCGGCTTGGCGCCCTGGCTCAGCTTCAGTTCCACCGCCTTGACGGGAGCTGAGTGGAGGCTGGCCAGGAAGGTGTCCATGCAGAAGCGCCCGTCGGCGGCCCGGGCGCCGAAGTAGCCCGTGCCCAGCTGGAACACCAGGTCGGCACCGTGGCGGTGGAAGTCGCTGATGCCGCCCTCGCCGGTGTTGTGCAGGCATCCGGCCATGGCCGATCCTCGGTTGAGGGCCTCCACCGCCGGTCCCGACAGCGAGCCGTAGGACATTCCGGAAATGTTCACCACCGACGGCGGCCGGAAGGCCCCGGGACGGTTGCGCCAGGCTCCCAGCACCTTGGCGGCCCGCAGCTCGCCGTGGGGGGCGTCGGAGCTCACTGGGAAGGCCGAGTGCCGGAAGAAGATGTAGCCGTTGTCGTCGAGGCGGTTGTCGGAGCCGAACCCGAAGTACGGGTTCTCGCGCTTGGCGGTGGCGTACACCCAGCGGCGCTGATTGCGGTTGAACGGCCGTTCCTCGTCGTTGTCGCTCACGATGTACTGGCGCAGCTCTGGGCCGAACGATTCCAGCAGGTAGCGCAGGTGGCCGATGACCGGGAAGTTGCGCAGGATCGCGTGGCGCTTCTGCACGACGTCGTAGGCGGTGGTGACGATGAGCAGGGCACCTATCGCGGCCAGCGCCCACAGCCACCAACTCACGCCGCCACGCTA
>JAKZWH010000098.1:0-4932 GCA_047515615.1 Acidimicrobiales bacterium
CGCGGCGCTGAAACTGGCCGCAGCCGAGGGATGCGACGTGTTGGTGCAGGTCGGCGACTTCTGGTTGGAGGACTCCGCCTGGAGGCGCTGGGCACCCAGAAAGGCGCACCTGATGTATGCGGCGTTGCAAGCGCCGGTGCCTGTGGTGGTGGTGGACGGCAACCACGAGGGCTGGCCATGCCTCACAGGCTTCCGCGGCAACGATGACGCCGTGGCGGCGCGGCGAACCGGCCGGCCTGTGCATCTGGGCGGTTCGCTGTGGTGGGCTGACCGCGGCAGCGTCTGGAGCTGGAGCGGCGCCCGCTTCGGAGCGCTCGGCGGGGCCGTGTCCCCAGACAAATGGATCCCCAAGCTGGCCAAGCACCGCTGGGAAGAGGAGACCATCACACAACAGGACCTGCAGCGTCTCATCGACAACGCCCCAGAGGGACTCGACCTGTTGATCTGTCACGACGCGCCCGCCGACACCCGAGGGCTCGTCGGTGCCATGCAGGTGCCCGAAGACCTCGAGCGCGAAGCTGCAGAGCTTCGCGAACTGCTGCAATCAGCCGTCGACGCCACCACACCTGAGGTGGTGTTCCACGGTCACTGGCACCAACAGAACCGCTGCCGCATCAACCACGACGCAACCGAAGTGATCGGACTCGCCGCCGACGGCAACCCCGGCAGCGCAGCCATCTTGTCGATCAGCACCCTGCGAACACGCTATGTCCACCCACTCGGCCGACCCACCGGACCGCGCGGCACGCCGTAGAGGTCTCTACCCGGACAGCCCCCTTCACGGGATACGCACTGACGGCCTTGTCGTGGTGGCCGTCGACGGGTCCAGACCACAGATCGGAGGCTGAGATGCCACGCTCGGGACCGTCGCGATGAGCGAAAACCGGGACTCCGACACCCCGGCCGCGTGAACCGGCAACACTACGGCTGACAAGCCGTCTCGGCGGCTTGTCAGCCGTAGTTTTTCATGTCGCACAGAAGCGTATGCGCGCCATACTGTGATGCGTGGCTCAGGAGGTTGTGGTGCTCGCCACGCCGGAGGCCTGCGGCGCTGCGTGCAATCCCTGCGGCGGCGGCGGGGCTGGCGACAGGCGGATTTGGCCGAGGCCGTCGGGAGATCCCAGCAGTGGGTCTCCGCCCTCGATGGCGGACGCAGCGATCCCTGCCTGGGCGATGTGATGGCGGCGCTGTGCGCGCTGGGGGTGATCGTCGCTGTGCGGTCGGCCAACACGCAAGGCGACGCCACGCAAAGCGATAGGGCGCGTGGCTAGGCCGACACAAGAACTCTGGGTGTTCCTGCACGGCGAGAGGGTCGGGGTGGCCGCCCGCTCCCGGCGAGGAGCCGTCCATTTCGCGTACGACTACGACCGCTCAGAGTCAGCCACCCCGCTGTCGTTGTCGCTGCCGGTGGGCCAAGGCCACACCCCCGATATCTCGTCTTGGATCGACGGGTTGCTGCCAGACAATCAACGCATCAGATCACGGTGGGCGCGGGCACTTGGGGCGGCTTCGACGGACCCGTTCGACCTGCTGGGCACCCAAGCGGGACAGGAGTGTGTGGGTGCGGTGCAGTTCCACCCGCACCCGACCCTGCCCGACCCGCGACATGAGTCCCTCGTGGGCCTTTCGGCCTCTGAGATAGCCACGATGCTGCCTCAACTCGCGCGAGACGCAGAAGACGACCCTTGCGAGGGCTTGGGCGAACTGCGGCTCTCGCTTCCCGGGGCTCAGCCCAAGATGGCGCTGAGGCTCACCGACGACGAGTGGCGTCTGCCCACAGGCACTCTCGCGACCACCCACATTCTCAAACCGCAACGCGCGCATCTCAACGCAGCCTTGCGGGACTCGATAGCAGTCAACGAACATCTCTGCCAGACAGCGGCCACCATGCTCGGGCTGGACGCGGCGCGCACGTCGCTGGAGGCCTTCGAGGACGCAGTCTGTGTGGTGGTGGAGCGTTTCGACCGACACATTGACGGTGACGAAGTGCGTCGCTCCCACTTCGAGGATCTGTGCCAAGCGCTGGGGTTCGCCCCAGTCAGCAGGTACCAATCAGACGGCGGCCCGACGCCTGAGACGATCATCGCACTGCTGCGCCGCGAGACACGACGCGGCGACCCGCGCAAGTTCTTCCTTTCGATGTTCTACAACTGGCTGATCGGCAACACCGACGGCCACTCCAAGAACTACGGGGTGGTCCTAGACGGACAACACCACAGGCTGGCCCCCTTGTACGACTTGAGTTCGACAGCTATCTATGTGACCCCGGGCGCCGAGCTCAACGCACCGGCCATGCGCTTCGACGGGCCGAGTCCCACGACACCGCAGCAGTGGGCACACACTGCCGCACGACTCGGAGTTGATGTCGCCATCGATGAACTGCAAGCCATGGCCGAAGCTCTGCCCGAGGCGTTTGAGTCGGCCGCGGCGCAATGTCCTCAGTGGGCATCAGACACGGCCCGGCATGTCTGCGAACACGTCATCGCCCACGCCCGGACAACAACCCGAAGCACCGGCGACGGGATCGCGCTCTTCGCGTTGGAGTAGGCAGGGCCGCCGTTGGCCGCGACTGACCCGGAGCGGACTTCATAGACGGCCAGCTGCAGCTGCCGTCAACAGGTGCGCATCGGCGAGGCCCACGCAGGCCCCCACGGCGCGGCAGCGGAATTCCACGGCGCGAGCCGCGCCGGGCGATCACAGTCAAGGTCCGCGACGCTCAGGTCGTCAACGGGCCCGTGTACGTCGCCATCGGTGTCAACCTGGCCGGCGAGCGAGACGTGCTGGGGCTGTGGTAGAGGCTCAGCGCACTGATCGTCAAGCAGTCAAGCCCCCAGTCCGTCACCCGCGGCGAGAGCCCGCAGCATTGACATTCCAGGGGCACGGACTCCCGAGCATGTGCCGCCGCGCCGATGGCCGCGCCGGGAGCCGGCCCATCACGCTCCAGACCCCACTAACACGCCGCTCAACGGCTGACCACTCACGTCGGTGATGGATCGCAGCGGCGAGACACGACCGCGACGGATCGCGGACCATCGCATCGGTACGGGTCGCTGTCATTCGCGGCCGGCGCTGCTGCGGCAATGGCCCCTGCGGCCGCACCTTAGAACGCAGAGTGCGAGGGGGTCCCCCGTGCATATGTGCTCTTTGTCGGGGACGGCCCAGTCGACATAGATGGTGCAGCCGTCCGAGCGGGGCCGCAGCTGGACTCGTTTGCGGACGAGCGCCAGATAGCGGATGCGGCCATGTCCGTCGATGAGCTCTATGACGGGCGGTCCGTCCATGGCCCACAGGACCAGGCGCACGAACTGAGAGTGTTCCACCGAGCCCACCGTGGCGAGTTTGAACTGGTGCTCGCCCAGGTTGCGCACCGCGACTTGGCCCTTCTCGCGGGGCACTTTGCCGACGTGGATCTGAGGTGGGACCCTGATTTGAGTCCGCGTGATGTGGGTCTGAATCCCTAAGGATGGGAGGTGTGATGTTTCAAGACATCGGAACATCGTGAACCCACGCGGGGTTGTTGGCTTCAGGCTCGGAGCACCGGTTGACTTCTGAAATAGTGCAGATATCATTGGATCATGCGAGTCGTCGAGCGTCCCTTCTCGGAGTTCTTGCGGCACCCCAACGATGTGGTGGCCGAACTGGCTGAGCATGATGTGATGCTGCGGCGGCGCAACGCCCCCGCGTTGTGGCTGACCCGCGCCGACCATCACACGGACCGTCGCGAGGCCTTCGAGGCGACCGCCCGGCTGCTGCGCAACCTTGCGGCCCACAGCCCTGGGGCCTTGGTCGCGGCGCTGGAGGAGGCCTACGCCTGGGTGGAGTTCCTGCCTAGCGGCGCCCGCAACCGCTTCGCTGAGGAACTGACCCGGACACTGCTTGCGGCAGCCTCGGTAGACCTCTACACGTCCGTCGCTCAACTAGTGCGCGAATGGAAGGCCACAGCCGAGATCTACGCCGATCCCGAACTCGCTCGACAGCTCACCGAGCCCCTGGAGGCTGCCGGCGACATCGTCGCTGTACCGGCCGGCTGAGGGCGATGGCCAAACGCAGGGAGCGAGTTGCCTCGCCACCTGCGCCCGGGGGCTGGGACTTCCGGTATGCCACATCCGACGCGGTCAAGGGTTGGGCACAGATCAGCGCAGCGGCACCGGGCAAGGGCGCGGTCGGGCCGGCGCGCCGCGGGGCCGGCGGGTCGCTCAGGGAGCCGGGTCGCCGGTGGCGTCAAGGTGCAGTGGAGCGTAGAAGTCCCGGTTGGACGCCAGCAGGTCGAAGACCGTCTCATCGCAGGCGGGCAGCTCAACCTCGCAGCTACCGAGGGGCTCGACCCGCTCGCCCCAGCGCGTGACCGTAGACCCCCAGGTCACGCCACCGCCGAAGGCGGTCTGCACCACTATCGAGCCCGGCCCGATCAGCCCCACCTCCAGGGCATCGGAAAGCGCCATCGGCACCGACGCCGCCGCGGAGTTGCCGTGGGTGGCGATGTTGAGCATCACACGGTCGGAGTCAATGCCGAGGCGTCGGGCCGCGGCCGAGATGATGCGCTCGTTGGCCTGGTGGGGGATCACCGCATCGACGTCAGCCAGGCTCAGCCCCGAACGGTCCAGCGCCCGACGCACCGACCCCTCGATGCCGCGGACGGCGATCTTGAACACGGCCCGGCCGTCGAAGTGCAGGCGATGCACGAAGGGGTCGCGGACCGAGCTCAACCGGCCCCGGGTGCCGAGGGTCGGGAACACCATCGTTCGTCCGGCCGCGCCGTCGGCGCCGAGGTCGACGGCGAGCACTCCGTCACCGGCCTGCGACGGCTCCAGCACCGCGGCGCCCGCCCCGTCGCCGAAGAGGATGCAGGTGGCTCGGTCCCAGTAGTCCATCACCCAGTGCAGCTTCTCGGCCCCCACGAGCAGCACTCGCTCTGCGATGCCGGCGCTGATC
>JAKZWH010000099.1:0-3751 GCA_047515615.1 Acidimicrobiales bacterium
AGCACAGCCGCCCCGACTCGCTCCCGGCAGGCGATGGAGACCTGCGGTGACTTGGGCTCTGACTGGCGAGCAACTCGCGATCCAGGCCGAGGCCCGGGCCCTCGCCCGCGAGGTGATCGCGCCGCGGGCCGCGGACATCGACCGCAGCGAGCAGTACCCCTTCCACAACGTGGCTGCCCTGCAGCAGGCCGGCTTCACCGGCATGACCGTGCCCGCCGAGCTTGGTGGCCCCGGCCGGTCGCTGCTGGACGCGGTGCTGGTGGTGGAGGAGATGGCCAAGGTCTGCGGGGTGACCGGCCGTATCGCGGTGGAGTGCAACATGGGGGCGCTCTCCGCAGTCATGGCCTATGGCACCGACGCCCAGCGCAAGCGGGTCGCGGAACTGGTGCTGGCTGGGGACAAGCCGGCCATCTGCATCACCGAGCCGGGCGCTGGGAGCGCCGCGTCGGAGATGACCACCAGGGCCGACCGCCGCGGCGACGTCTACCTGCTCAACGGCACCAAGCACTGGATCACCGGCGGCGGCGTGTCGAGAACGCACCTCGTGTTCGCCCGGGTCTTCGATGAGGACGGCAACGAGGAGGGCATCGGCGCCTTCCTGGCCTTCCGGGACGAGACGCCCGGGCTCGAGGTCGGGCCCCGCGAGCCGACGATGGGCCTGCGGGGGATCCCCGAGACGACCATCGTGTGCAACAACGCCGAGGTTGGTGCGGACATGGCTGTGCAGCCACCGTCGGGGCTGAGACGGGGCTTCGCCGACCTCATGAACGCCTACAACACCCAGAGGGTCGGCGCGGGCACGGTGGCGCTCGGCCTGGCTTCGGGCGCCTACGAACTGGCGTTGGAGTTCGTGAAGAAACGCGAGCAGTTCGGCCGTCCCATCGCTGAGTTCCAGGGCCTGCAGTGGATCCTGGCAGACATGTCGGTGAAGCTGGAGGCGGCTCGCAGCCTCACCTACCGGGCCGCGGCCTCGAGGGGGCCCGGCGCCAGCCCGTTCCCGGACCCGACCCTGGCCGCCCAGGCCAAGATCTTCACCGCCGAGGCGGCCATCGCAGTGGTGAGCGACGCGCTGCAGGCCCACGGAGCAGCCGGCTACAGCCGCAACAACGCGCTGGAGCGCATGTACCGCGACGTGCGGATGTTCACCATCGGGGGCGGCACCGCCCAGATCCTGCGCACGGTCGTGGCGTCGCGCATCCTGGACATGAGGCTGCCCCAAACTCGCGACGGCTACCTGCGCAAGGAGCCGCAGGCGTGAGCGCGCCGCTGGAGGGCGTGATCGTGGTCGCACTGGAGGCGGCGGTGGCCGCCCCGTTCGCCACCCGCCAGCTGGCTGACCTGGGTGCCCGCGTGCTGAAGGTGGAGCGCCCCGGCGAGGGCGACTTCGCCCGCCACTACGACTCGGCCATGGGCGGCACGTCCGCGTTCTTCGTGTGGGCAAATCGGGGCAAGCAGAGCATCGAACTGGACTTGAAGGATCCCGAGGACCGCGCCGTCTTCGACCGGCTCGTGGCCGGCGCGGACGTGTTCGTGCAGAACCTGTCGCCCGCCGCGGCCAGACGGGCCGGCATCCTGGCCGACCAGCTCAGAGCCGAGCTCCCCGGCCTGATCGCCTGTGACATCTCCGGTTACGGCCTCGGCGGCCCTCGTACCGACGACAAGGCCTACGACCTGGCCGTGCAGGCCGAGGGGGGAGCGGTGGCCCTCACCGGCACCGCCGAGCAGGCCTGCAAGGTGGGATTCTCGATAGCGGACATCTCCGCGGCCATGTACGCCCTCTCGTCGATCCTGGCCGCGCTCTACCGTCGGCAGGACACCGGTGAGGGCGCCTCAATCGAGGTGTCGATGCTGGAGAGCGTCGCCGAGTGGACGGCCGCGCCCACCTATGCGGCCGTGGGCAACGGTTTCGTCCCGGAGCGTTCCGGGCACCGCCACACGATGATCGCTCCCTACGGCATGTATCCGATGAGCGACGGCGAGCTGGTGATGATCGGCGTGCAGAGCAACCGCGACTGGGCCGACTTCGCCGAGCACGTCCTGCAGGATCGGGCGCTCATCGACGATCCCCGGTTCGTCGACAACTCCGACCGCATCGCAAATATCGACGATCTGGAAGCCCTGATCAGCGCTGCGTTCGCTTCGGTTCCCGCCGAAGAGCTGATCGGGCGCCTGCGAGCCGGCCGGGTGGCCCACAGCTTCGTGCGAGACCCGCTGGTGCTGTGGCAGCACGATCAGCTCAGAGCCCGCGACCGCTTCATGCAGGTAACCACCCCCACCGGGTCGGCCGAGGTCTACAAACCCCCGTTCAACCTTAGCAACGCCGGCATTCCGGACGCGACCGTCCCCGCCCTGGGCGACCACGACCCGGACCTCTTGGCAGAACTAGAGGCCCGAGCGGTAAAGCGTCAGGAGTCGGGGTTGTAATCGGGGTTCTTCCAGACGATTAGCGACGCCCAGCTGTCAACGGCCGGGTCGGTGATGTAGTCGGCTATCACGCCCGGAGCCTCGAAGCCGTTGGCGATCTGCATGGTGAGGGTGGCGTCGTACAGCTCTCCGGCCGACACCTTGGCCGCGTAGTCGGCCGCCGACATCTCGTGTTTGTGGTCGGCGTAGCCGGGGATGACGCCTCCGGCCACGATGCCGGCCAGGTTGAGGTCCCGGCAGATCTGCTTGCGCATGTCGTAGAGGCGCCGGCCGATGCCCCGGCGCCGGTAGGCGGGCAGCACCGCGATGCTGGTGCCGTAGTACCAGGCGCCGTCGGGCACATGGCCGCTGCCGCCGCCAGTGCCGACCAGGTCCCGGATCGAGTGCTGAGTGTGGCTGAAGTCGAAGTGCACGCGGATGCCCAGCCCCATCGCCACCGGCGTGTCGCCGTCGAGCACCACCACGCCGCCCTCGGGAAACTCCCGGGCCAGGGCCGTCAATTCTGCGGCGTCGTACAGGTCGGTGCGATCGGCCGTTGGGAACGAGGTGTGCTCGATGTGCTCCAGTGCTTCGGCCCACTCGGCGCGGATGTTCGTGTAGGTCAACTCGCCCATAGCCGGCTGCCTCGACTCAGACGCCTCGGGCCGCGGCCGGTGCCAGCGAGAAGTGCTCGTAGTCGTTGTCGGCGGGCTGGCCCCAGCAGGCCCAGAAGTCGGCGGTGCGGGGCCGCATGATCACGGCGCCGCTCGACTCCACCCGGTACCTGTCGTCCGGCCAGCGGCAGATGGCGGTGGGCTCGCGGGTGATCTCCATCAGCCGCTCGGCGTCAACCGGCCCGTCGGTGTTGGCCAGCATGGCCGCGGCCAGTTCCAGGCGCTGGCGCGAGTTGGCCATCACATCTTCGTCCCTCTCGCCCTCGAAGGGCGCGGCCGCGGGATCGGTCACGTGGTTGGTGTGCGCCAGCGGCTCGCCGTCAAGGGTCTTCACCGGCCTGGCCGACGGCATGGCCTCGACGTTGAACCCCCGGCCCTCGGAGTCGAGGATCAGGTAGTTGTGGGCGCCGGCCAGGTCGGCTCGCAGCAGCACATCGAGCGCCTCGGCCGCGGTCGCCTGAGCGAGCATCCCACGGATGACCGTGGGCCACATCACCCCGAGGCGGCCGTCGTTGCCGGTGAGGTTGTTGATTCCCACGCAAACGCCCTCGGAGTTCATGCCGATCTGGCCCAGGCATCCGACAGTGGTGAACACCAGGGCGTCGGGCCCCTCGTCTGGGCGCAGGCGGGCCAGCACCACGTGCTCGGTGGCGGTGTCGTGCATGTCCCAGGTC
>JAKZWH010000100.1:0-8488 GCA_047515615.1 Acidimicrobiales bacterium
AACGCGTTCGGCGTCGACGCCCAGTTCGCCCTAGCCGCGGAGATCGAGGCGCTCGGGCGGCGCGACGACGTGAGGGTCATCATCATCGCGGCGGTGGGCAAGGGCTTCTTCGCCGGGCTCGACATCAAGGAGATGGCTGCCGATCCGAGCCTCATCGTCGGTGCCAATCAAGCCAACTACGACACTTTCGCCGCCATCCACCTCAACCCGAAGCCGGTCATCGCGGCGTTGCACGGCTACGTGCTGGGAGGCGGCATCGGCATCGCGGGCTCGGCCGATGTGGTGGTGGCCGCCGACGATGCCTACTTCGGTGTACCCGAGATCGACCGGGGCGGCATGGGCATGGGGGCCCACCTGCAGCGCATGTTCAGCGTGCAGAAGGTGCGCTACATGTACTTCACCGGCGAGACCATCGACGCAGCCGAGGCGTACCGGCTCGGAGCGGTGGAGCGGGTTGTGCAACGGGCCGAGCTGCGGCCCGCGGCCCGGGAGATCGCGGGCCGGATCGCCGCCAAGTCGCCCCAGATGATCCGCATCGCCAAACGGTCCCTCAATGGAGTCGAGGACGGCAGCCTCGAGGACAAGTACCGCTGGGAGCAGGGCTTCACCTTCGAGGCCTACCTGACGAGCGACTCCGCCGAGGCCCGCAACGCCTTCGCGGAGGGCCGCGAGCCGGACTTCGATTCGCAGGCCGACACCTGATCTGATGATGGGCGCTAATGTCAGCGCCCCGTCCCGAAACTGCGACGAAAGGACCTTGGCGATGGCCGACGACTACTACCGCGTGACGCTGCCGGAATCGGAGATGCCCACTCAGTGGTACAACGTGATCCCCGACCTGCCCGCCCCGCCGCCGCCGCCGCTGCACCCCGGCACCCTGCAGCCGGCCGGGCCCGACGACCTGGCCCCGCTGTTCCCGATGGGGCTGATCCTGCAGGAGGTGACCGGCGACTCCTTCGTCGACATCCCCGGAGGGGTGATCGACGTGCTGCGCCTGTGGCGCCCGAGCCCACTGTTCCGGGCCCGCCGCCTCGAGAAGGCCCTCGACACGCCGGCCAAGATCTTCTACAAGTACGAGGGAGGGAGCCCGGCCGGCTCCCACAAGCCCAACACCGCCGTGCCCCAGGCGTTCTACAACCACGCCGAGGGCGTGACGAAGCTCACCACCGAGACCGGCGCGGGCCAGTGGGGCAGCGCTCTGGCCTTCGCCTGCGCCCAGTACGAGATGGAGTGCGAGGTGTGGCAGGTGGCCGCCTCGTACCGCCAGAAGCCGTACCGCAAGACGATGATGGAGATCTGGGGCGCAACCGTGCATCCCAGCCCGTCGCCGGTGACCGAGTACGGCCGCAGCCTGCTGGCCGAGGACCCCGACCACCCCGGCTCGCTGGGAATCGCCATCTCCGAGGCGATCTCGGTGGCGGCCGCGGACCCGGCGGTGCGTTACTCGCTGGGCAGCGTTCTCAACCATGTGATCATGCACCAGACGATCATCGGGGAGGAAGCGCTGCGCCAGCTGGCCATGGTGGGGGAGACCCCCGACCTGCTGGTGGGCTGCACCGGCGGCGGCTCCAACTTCGGCGGCCTGGCCCTGCCGTTCCTGCGCGAGAAGCTGGCCGGCAACATGTCGCCGGTGATCCGCTGCGTGGAGCCCGCCGCCTGCCCGTCGCTGACCAGAGGCGAGTACCGCTACGACTTCGGCGACACGGCCTGCACCACGCCGCTGTTGAAGATGCACACCCTGGGACACGGGTTCATCCCCGAGCCGATCCACGCAGGCGGCCTGCGCTACCACGGCATGTCGCCGCTCATCTCCCACGTCTACGAACTGGGGCTGACGGAGGCGGTGGCGATCGGCCAGATGGAGTGCTTCGCGGCGGCGCTGCAATTCGCGCGCACCGAGGGCATCGTGCCCGCTCCCGAGCCCACCCACGCCCTCGCCGCGACCATCCGTGAGGCGCTGGCCTGCAAGGAGTCGGGGGAGTCCAAGACCATCCTCACCGCGCTGTGCGGCCACGGCCACCTCGACCTGGCCGCCTACGAGGACTACATCGCGGGGACCATCGCGGACTTCGACCTGTCGGACAAGGCCTTGGCCGAGTCGATGCAGGCGGTACCGGTCCTGGCCTGAGGGGCCGAGCGGGCGCGTCGTGCCCCGGGGGGCACCCCGCCCGGGCGAGGATCAGATCTGCTGCAGCGCCTTGGTGACTTCGACGATGGCCTCGCGGCCGTCGCCGAAGAGCATGAGCGCGTTGTCGGCCGCGAACAGCGGATTGGGTATGCCCGCGAAACCGGGGCTCAGGCTCCGCTTGATCACCACCACCACGCCGCTCTTGTCCACGTCGAGGACCGGCATTCCCGCTATCGGGCTGTTCGGGTCGGTGCGGGCCGCAGGATTCACCACGTCGTTGGCGCCGATCACGATAGTGACGTCGGTCTGCTCGAAGGTCGGGTTGATGTCGTCCATCTCCAGCAGGCGCTCGTAGCTGACCTCTGCCTCGGCCAGCAGGACGTTCATGTGACCGGGCATGCGGCCCGCCACCGGATGGATGCCGAACACCACCTCGATGCCCCGGTCCTGAAGGCGCCTCGAAAGGTCGCGCACCGCGTGCTGAGCCTGAGCAACCGCCAGCCCGTAGCCGGGGACGATGGCGACCCGCTCGGCCGACTCGAGGAGCATGGCCACGTCGTCGGGCGATGTGGAGCGGATCTTGCCTGCATAAACGTCGTCGGCGCTGGGCCCGCCCGCGCCGGACGGGGGCGGCTGGAACATCACCGCCAGCAGGGACCGGTTCATGGCCACGCACATGATCTGGGTGAGGACCAGCCCGCTGGCGCCCACCAGCGAGCCGGCGATGATCAGCAGCGAGTTGTCGAGCACGAACCCGGCCGCCACTGCGGCCATTCCCGATAGCGAGTTCAGCAGCGCAATCACAACCGGCATATCGGCACCGCCGATGGGCGACACCACCAGCACCCCGAGCACGGCCCCGACCGCCACCAGCAACCAGAGCCACAGAGCATTGCCGGCGTCGACAACCATCAGGATCCCGAAGGTTCCGGCGGCCGCGGCGGCGGCCAAGCTCACGAACCGCATCCCCACAAAGCCCGACCATCCCAGCACCTCTCGGAGCTTGCCGAAGGCGATGAGGCTGCCCGTGAAGGTGACCGCGCCGATCACCGAAGCCAGCCCGGCCGCGGCCGACAGGCGCGCCGAGTCCGTCGCGAGGTCGGCCGCTTCAACGTAGGACGCGGCCGCCACCAGCACCGACGCGCCGCCGCCGAAACCGTTGAACAGCGCCACCAGCTCCGGCATGCCCGTCATCTGGACCCGCACCGCCAGCAGCGCACCCACCGCGGTGCCCAGCACCAGGCCGCCGACGATCCACCCGAAGCCGATGATGGCGTTGTCGGCGAGGGTGACAACCACGGCGACGAGCATCCCGGCTGCACCCAGCTGGTTGCCCCGTACCGCGGTGCGGGGCCGGCTCAGCCGCTTGAGGCCGAGGATGAACAGCACTGCGGAGGCGAGGTAGCCCAGCGTTGTCCAGTCGTCCATCACGAACCGCCGTCCATCACGACCAGTTGCCCATCACGAACCGTCGCGGTCCCCGCGCGACGACGAGGAGGCACCATCGGAGGACTCATGGCGCCGGCGCCTCGGGCCGAACATTCCCAGCATCCGGTGGGTGACCATGAAGCCCCCCACCACGTTGATCATCGCCATGGTCACCGCCACGAAGCCGAGCACCGCGGTGAATGTGCCGTGGTCGGTGCCGGCCGCCACCAGAGCACCGACGACGGTGATTCCCGAGATGGCATTGGATCCCGACATCAGGGGCGTGTGCAGCGTGGGGGGAACCTTGGTGATCAGCTCCACGCCGAGGAACACCGCGAGCGCGAAGAGGGTGACGGCTACCAGCAGGTCCACGGCTTCAGCCCGCTGCGACCGTCGCGACGGCGTCGGTGTCGGCGCGGTCGCTGAGTGCGGCAGCCACACCGGGATGCACGGCGGCGCCGCCGTGCGCGACGAGCATGGCCGCGATGATCTCGTCATCGGGACGGATGTCGATCTCGCCGCCGGGCGCGAGATGCTCCAGGAAGGCGACCAGGTTCCGTGAGAACATCTGGCTGGCGTGGCGGGCACAGCGCGACGCCAGGTCTGTGGGTCCGAGCACGGTGACACCGTTGCGAGTGATCTCTTCGTCCTGCCGGGTCAGAGCGCAGTTGCCGCCGCGCTCCGACGCCAGGTCGATGACAACGGATCCGGGGGCCATGGCGTCGACCATCTCGGCTGTGACGAGCAGCGGGGAAGCCCTGCCCGGTATGGCTGCGGTGGCGATCACCACATCGGCCCCGGCGACATGGGGGGCGAGCAGCTCGCGCTGGCGGTCGGCCGCATCGTCGGTCTGTGCCCGTGCGTAGCCGCCGTTGTCCTCGGTGTCGGAGCCGTCGGTGCCGGCCTCGGACCCGTCGAGCTCCACCGCTCGGGCTCCCATGGAGCGGATCTGCTCGACTGCAGCGGGGCGGACGTCGTACCCCTCGACGACGGCGCCGAGCCGCCGAGAAGTGGCAATGGCCTGAAGCCCGGCCACGCCCGCGCCCAGAACCAACACCCTCGCCGGTGCCAGCGTTCCGGCTGCGGTCATCATCAACGGGAACATCTGGGGAAGCCGACTGGCGGCCATCAGCACCGCCTCGTAGCCAGCGATGGTGCCCATGGAGGACAGTACGTCCATGGTCTGCGCCCGCGTGATGCGAGGAACGAGATCCATCGAGAACGCGGTGGTGCCGTCCGACGCGTGGCGCTGTGCCCTCTGGGGCATCCACAGCGGGTCGAACACGCCCACGAACACCAGCGGAGAGCCGGTGTCGCCGGGGCGGGCCGGGAAGTCGGCGGGAAGGTCCCTGACCGAGACGACCACGTCGGCCGCGCCGGCGTCGCCAGGATCGACGATGGTGGCGCCCACCCGAGCGTAGGCGTCGTCGTCTAGGTCGTAGCCCGATCCGGCGTCGCGCTCGACGAGCACATCGGCACCGCCTCGCACCAGAGCCTCCACGCCGCCGGGAACGAGAGCTACCCGCTTCTCCTGTGGCGCGGACTCACGCAGCAATCCCAGGCGCACGAAGTGTGGAGGCTATCCGCGCTCCACTCAATCTCGCCCCCGGTCCCGCGCGGTCCTAGTCTCACACCGTCGAAGATTCCGTTCGTCCCCTGCGAGGTCACCGTGAGCACCATCATCCACACCAGCCCATTGCCCGACGTGGACATTCCCGACCAGTCCATCACCGATTGCGTGTTCGCCCCAGCCGCGGACCACGCCGACAAGGTGGCCATCACCGACGGGGCTGCCTCGTCCTACACGTTCTCCGAGTTGCACTCGGCGGTGCGCAGCCTCGGCGGTGGGTTGAGCTCCCGCGGAGTGGGCCCCGGCACCACCGTCGCGATCCTCGCCCCGAACGCCCCGGAGTACGCCATCGTCTTCCACGGCATCGCTCTGGCGGGCGGCGCCGTAACGACCATCAACCCCAGCTACAGCCCCGAGGAGGTTCGCTTCCAGCTCCAGGACGCCTCGGCATCGTCGCTGGTGACGGTCCCGATGTTCCTCGAGGTGGCGAAGGTCGCCGCGGAGGGCACCGACGTGGAGGAGATCGTGGTGATGGGGCAGGCCTCCGGCGCCACCCCGCTGGCGGCGCTGTTCGGCGAGCCAATCGACCAGGTGCCGGTGGACTACGCGGAGCACGTGGTGGTCCTGCCGTACTCCTCGGGCACGACCGGGCTCCCCAAGGGCGTGATGCTCACCCACCGCAACTTGGTGGCCAATATCGCCCAGATGGAACACGTATTCACCCCGTCCGAGGGCGAAGTGGCGCTGGCGGTTCTGCCGTTCTTCCACATATACGGCATGCAGGTGCTCATGAACATGCTGCTCGCATTCGGCGTGCGGGTGGTGACGATGCCCCGCTTCGACATGGTGCACGCCCTGGAACTGGTGCAGGACCAGCGGATAACGCGCTTCTTCGCGGTGCCGCCGATGGTGCTGGGACTGGCCAAGCATCCGGCGGTGGACGACTACGACCTCTCGTCGATCAAGCAGATCTTCTCGGGCGCGGCCCCCCTGGGCGCCGACCTGGCCGCCGCAGCCGCAGCCCGGGTGGGCTGCGAGGTGGTTCAGGGCTACGGGATGACCGAGCTCAGTCCGGTGAGCCACTGCACGCCCGAGGGCCAGTTCCGGCCGGGAACCAGCGGCGTGACGATCTCCAACACCGAGATCCGCATCGTCGACCCCGAAACCGGCGCCGACCTCGATGTAGGTGGGCGCGGCGAGCTGCTGGTGCGGGGCCCGCAGGTGATGAAGGGCTATCTCAACAATCCCGACGCCACTGCCGAGACCCTCGACGCCGACGGCTGGCTGCACACCGGCGACGTGGCCGTGCTCGACGGCGAGGGCCACGTGTCGATAGTCGACCGCATCAAGGAGCTGATCAAGTACAAGGGATTCCAGGTGCCGCCCGCGGAGCTTGAGGCCGTGCTGGTCACCCACCCGGCGGTGGCCGACGCAGCCGTGATCGGGGTGCCCGACGCCGAGGCGGGGGAGCTGCCCAAGGCGTTCATCACCCTGGCTCCCGGCGCTGGGACCCCGACCCTGGAGGACCTCCAGTCCCACGTGGGAAAGCACCTCGCGACCTACAAGCAGGTGAGGGCCTTCGAGGTGCTGGAGGCCATCCCCAAAAGCGCCTCCGGGAAGATCCTGCGGCGCGAGCTGCGCGACCGCTGAGCACCCTCGCGCCATGCCGCCGGCGAACCCGGCGGCGGCCTAGGAATCCGACCCCGGCATGCGTGGTTGTCGCGCCCTTCGTCTATGGTTCTAGCGAGATGTCAGCAGCCGGTCGCGGGCCGGCCCCGACCACTTGAGAGGACAATCGATGGCAACACCGCAGGCGGCGATTCTCACCGATTTGCAGAAGTACCAGTGGTACACGCACATGAGCCGCGTCGACGGCGCCGACCTCGACGTGATCCGCCGAGCTCTGAGCGACTGCCGCGCCGACGCCGCGGCCCAGGGCGTGAACCTCGGCATCCTGCTGGGCCCGACGCTGGCCGCGGACCTCGGCATCGAGACCGGCGACGACTTCCAGCCCTATCCCGGCTACGCGTCCCCCGACGGCTCCCGGGTGGCCAAGGGCACCCAGGAGGAGCTGCTCATCTGGGTCCACCACGCCGAGAAGGATCTGTGCTGGGAAGTGCAGCACACGTTCCGGCGCGCCGTTGCCGGCCACATGGCGGTGGCCCGCGAGACGCCCACGTTCATCTACAAGAACAGCCTCGACCTCACCGGCCATATCGACGGCACCGGCAACCCCGAGCCCGAGGACCAGCCGGACCGGGCCATCATCGACGACGGCGACCCGGGCGAGGGCGGCACGTTCTGCATCGCCCAGCGCTGGGTCCACGACTTGGACTACTGGGCGACGCTGGCGCTGGAGCAGGAGGAGAACACCTTCGGCCGCACCAAGGACGACTCGACCAAGCTCGAAGTGCAGGTGCCGAGGTCGCACCTCTCGCATGTGGAGCTGCGCGAGGGCGCGACCGCCGACGAGTCCACCCCGAAGCGGGGGGAGATGGTGCGGCGCTCCACGCCGTACGCCTTCCACGATGGCACCGTCGGCCTGTACTTCATGGGCTTCTGCAAGACCCAGGCCCCAATGCGGGAGCGCATGGACGCGATATACGGCATCAACGGCCAGGAGCCCGACTTCCTCACCGACTATTCGACCCCGGCGTCGGGCTCCTTCTACTTCGCGCCCTCGGTGGAGGCACTCGACGCGGCCCTGCCGTAGCGGCCTGAGCGCACCGACCGGCCGGGGACACGCGCCCGGGTTCGGCCAACGACGCGCCGAGCCCGCAAGGCTCGAAGGGCTGTGACAGTGAGATTCGTCTCCGGTGTCGACCTCGACGGGGTCGTCGCCGATTACACCGCGGGGTTCGCGGAGATCGTCGCCGCGCTGAGAGGCATCGACCCGGCATCTCTCCCCGAGGAGCGGTCCTACGACTTCCGGGAGTGGGGCCTCGCCCCGGGCGAGTTCGAGCAATACCACGGCTCCGCGGTCACCGAGCACCGGTTCCTGGCGAAGCTGCCCGCCATCGAGGGTGCGGCCGAGGCGCTGTGGCGGCTGTCGGACGCGGGCGTCTGGATCCGGGTGATCACCCACCGCCTCTACGTCAACTGGGGCCACGCCGAAGCGGTCGCCGACACCGTGCTGTGGCTGGACTCCGAGGGCATCCCCTATCGCGACATCTGCTTTCTGGGGAACAAGCCCGAGGTGGAGGCCGACTGCTACGTGGACGACGCTCCCCACAACATCGCTGCGCTACGAGCCGGCGGGAACGACGTGATCGTGTTCGACCAGCCCTACAACCGTGACGAGGCCGATCCGAGGGCCCGGACCTGGAAGGAGGTCGAGCAACTGGTCATGGACCGGTTCACCG
>JAKZWH010000101.1:0-3599 GCA_047515615.1 Acidimicrobiales bacterium
CGCACCGGGAACCGTCCGGTGCCGGCGGTGGTCACCGCCACGATGCTGCCCTTGGAGTTGCGCAAATGCGGCAGCGCGGCGTGAGCCGCGGAGAAGAAGCCGGCGGCGTCGGCATCGAGCTGGGCCCGCACGACCGAGGGCTCGATGCGGCTCAGGTGGAGTTGCGGGACGTTTGGGCCGGCCGCGCACACCAGCGTGTGCAGGCCCCCGGCCGCAGCAGCGAGTTGGTCGACGGCAGCAGACACCGCCTCGTCGTCGGTGAGGTCGGCGGCCGCGAGCCAGCACCGGCGACCCAGTCCCTCCACCCGCCCGGCGGTGGCCGCGGCCGCGTCGGCGTTGCTGCGATAGGTGAGGGCAACGTCGCTGCCCCGAGCCGCCAACTCGGCCGCGATGACTGCGCCCAAACCGCCACTGCCTCCCACCACGAGCGCCGCGCCGCTGCGGTGCGCGAAGTCGTTGCTCAGATCCAGGTCACCCATGCCCTCAGCCTGCCCGGCGCGAACCGGCCGGACAACCGAATCGGCAGCCATCGAGGGTGTCGTCGCCCGATCCGCCCCCCTCGGAGGCGCACGAGCGCTACGGGGCCCTGATCGGAAAAGCGAGCGGCCGGGCCCTCAGCCCGGCACGTCGAGGATCAGGCCCAGCACCTCCCGGATCTGCGCTAGAGCCGCGGCGCCGACGTTGCCGCGGCGGTCCTCGATGCGGATCGTGGCCACCGCGCGGACGTGGTGGCATTGGGCGGCGGAGCGACGTTCGAGGCCATTGGAGGCATCGGCCTCGATCTCGACCTCCGACGCGAAGCCGCGCACCTGCGAGGTGAGCGGCACAACCTGCACGACCGCGGCGCCCCCATCGATCACCCGCTGGGCGGTCACGACCACGGCAGGATGGCGGAAGCCAGCCTCCCGGCCAGCCGGAGCGCCCAGGTCGATCATTACGACGTCACCCGAGGTCAGCATCGAGCCACGCCGTCTCCGCCTCGGCGGGCTCGGCCCGCAGGTCGGCGCCTATCTGGTCCTGGCGGAGGCGCCGCACCGCCAGCGCGACGGTGTCGCCGACCGTGGCGCCCAGCGAAGCTGCGAGCTTCTTGAGCTCGCGGTGGGTGGAGACATCGACCCGGACGCTCGTGCTCTGCATGCGATCATGCTAACAGAATCGTATGCACACTCCGTCTTGGCCGTGTGGAACATTGACGCGTGCCAGTTGAGCTCCTCTACTCGGGGTAGGCCGCGATCAGGTGGAGCGCCACAGGTCTGTTAGGTCGCGCATGGGACGGCCCGGCAACGACCGGACCACCTCGGGGACATCGGAGTGGAGACGGTCGTGGGCGAGCATGCATAGAACTCCGGGGCGGCCAGACCGGGATGCGACAGACGCACTCGACCTCCCTGTCTGCTGTGGTCGGCACCGCCCAATCGGTTGCCCTCGAACGCGTATTGTGCCCGATCCGCGGCGATAGCGTCGCTCTCTGACGTCTGCGGACGGCGGAGTTCTTACGGAGGGGCAGGATGGCTGCAGGATCGGGTATGCCCGACCATCCCGGACTCGCTGGCGCCGGGCTGCCTGCCTCTGCCCGGGTCGCGATCATCGGCGGCGGGATATGCGGCGCCAGCGCGCTGTATCACCTGGCGCCCGAGCACGCCGAGCCGGCACCGCACTGGAAGTGCGGGTCGTGGGCGACTTGCGGGCCGCCCGGGTGCTCGGCGAGGCCGTCCATGATCCAACGAACACGCGTCTGCGCGCCTAGTTAGAGGCCAGGAGCGACGAGCATGCTCCCGATCCTCGTGCTGTGGGCGGTGCCCCGCTCGACCTCGACCGCCTTCGAGCGGATGATGAGCCAGCGCGACGATCACGGCTGCGTCCACGAGCCCTTCGGCGAGGTGTGGTACTCGATCGGCAACGACACCCGACCGCCGGACAGCCACGTCCAGTACCGGCCCGAACTCAGCTACGAGTCGGTGTGGGAGGAACTGGTTTCGGCGGCCAGGCAGGGGCCGGTGTTCATGAAGGACTTCCCCCACTACGTCACCCACATGCACGACTGGGTCGTCCCCGGCGCCGGTCCCGACGGCGCGGACCTGCCGTTCCTCGACGCGTTCAACCACTCCTTCTTGATACGGGACCCGGCCAAGACGCTGACCTCGATGTACGCGCAGTGGACGGACTTCACCCTGTCCGAGACCGGCTTCGCCGAGCAGCGGGAGCTGTTCGACCTGCTGACGCAGCGCACCGGCACCCCGCCGCCGCTGATCGACGCCGACGACCTGCTCGACAACCCCCACGGAGTGACGGCCGCGTGGTGCGAGGCGGTGGGCATCGACTTCAAGCCCGAGGCGCTCGAGTGGAGCGCCGTCAAGGCGTCCGAGCTGACCTGGTACGAGACCGGCACCTGGCACAGCAAGCTCGCCCAATCCACCACGCTGTCACGCCAGAAACGCGAATATGTGTCGATCGACCACAACCAACATCTGCGGGACGCATACGAGGCCTGCCTGCCCCACTACCAGGCCATGCACGCCCACCGGCTCACCCCGATGACCTCAGATGTCTCCGATCATGCCCGATTCTGACCCGCCCGCGGTCATGCGAGCCGCGATGCTGCTCGGCACCGGGGGGCCGGAGATGCTGGTTGTTCGCGACGATGTGCCCGTGCCCAGCCCCGGGCGCGGCGATGTACTGGTGCGGGTCGCCGCCTGCGGGATGAACAACACCGACATCAACACCCGGATCGGGTGGTACAGCCGGGCGGTCACGTCGGCCACCTTAGGGGAGGGCTTCGACGAGGCCGAGACCCACGACTCGGGCTGGGGCCGCCGGGGCCTGTCGTTCCCCCGGATCCAGGGCGCCGACATCGCGGGCGCGGTGGTCGCGGCCGGCGAGGGCGCAGATGCCGGCCTCCTGGGGCGCCGGGTGCTGGTCGACCCGTGGCTGCGGGACAGGGACCGGCCCGGCGACCGCGAGCTCGCCGGCTACCTGGGGAGCGAGCGAGACGGCGGCTTCGCGGAGTTCTGCGCGGTGCCGGGCGAGAACGTCTACCCGGTGTCCACCGGGCTCTCGGATGTGGAGCTGGCCAGCTTCGCCTGCTCGTGGTCCACGGCCGAGCACATGCTGCAGCGGGCAGGCCTGCGCCCGGGCGAGTCGATCGCGGTGCCGGGAGCGTCGGGCGGCGTGGGCAGCGCGCTGGTGCAGCTCGCCAAGCGGCGCGGGGCCCGGGTCGTCGCCGTCGCGGGAGCGTCCAAGCTCGAGCAGGTGAGCGACCTGGGCGCCGACGCCGTGGTGGCACGCGACTCCGCCGATGCCGTAGCGGCGGCCACCGACGCCAACGGGGGCCGCTTCGAGGTGGTCGCCGACATCGTGGGGGGAGACTGCTTCGGCGACTGGCTCGAGGCGCTGGACCGCGGCGGTCGCTACGTGACCTCGGGGGCCATCGCCGGGCCGGTGGTGGATCTCGACCTGCGCACGCTGTACCTGAACGACCTGCAGCTCCACGGCGCCACCGTCTACGAGCCGCAGGTGTTCGCCGACCTCGTCGGCTACATCGAGCGGGGCGAGGTCCGGCCCGTGGTGGGCGGCACCTATCCGCTGGAGGAGATCAACTC
>JAKZWH010000102.1:0-8304 GCA_047515615.1 Acidimicrobiales bacterium
GCCGTGGTTCGACGCCGACGGCTTCCGCCTGCACCACCGCGAGGGCCGCCTGGCCGGCTTCTGCTGGACCAAGGTCCACTCCGACCACAACCCGGCGCTGGGCGAGATCTATGTGATCGCCGTCGACCCCGACTTCGGGGGCCGGGGCTTGGGTCGGCCCATGACCCTGGCCGGCCTGGAATGGCTCACCGACAGCGGGCTGACCGTCGGCATGCTCCACGTGGAGTCCGACAACCACCCCGCCAACGCGGTCTACCGCCGGATCGGCTTCACACACCACCAAACCGACCGCGCCTATCGCCGCCCGTCCGCCCAGAGGCCGAGCGGATAGGCGCCAGTGCACGGGGACTGCGTGGGCCCTGAGCGAGGCCGTGGCCCGAGCGGCCCGTGAGCGCAGCGAACAAGCGCGGGAATCAAGATGCTTCACCGCGAGACGGTCACTTGTCCGCGGCGCTCCCGAAAGAGACTGCATACTGGGGGCATGGAGCCCCGCGTATGGGTCAACCCCCGCCAACCGCAGACGCTGTACATCGCACATTTGCTGATGTATTTCCAGGGCGGCATCTCGCTGGTGTTCTGGATGATAGGCGGTTTGGGCATCGGGACTCTGTTTGGTAGCCGGGCGCTTGCCGCGGCGTATTTGCTGCTCATCGTGGTTGGCAAGCTGATAGCCGCGTTCGGCATAGCCAACGAGATGCGCTGGGGCTACAAGCTCGGCGTGGCCGCAGCCGCGGCGCCTCTGGTGATCCGGGTTCTGCGCACCGTCGCCGGCTCGGTAGGTGCGCTGCTTAGGAATCCCATCGATCTGCTGTTTGACATCGCGCTGCTCGCGCTGCTGCTTCACCCCATCAGCCGCGGCTACCAGCGATACTGGCCCAAGAAGCAGCGCAGATAGGTGCTAGCTCATCGCGTTGACTCGGCTTGTTTCCCGCTCTTGTTTGCTGCGCTCACGGGCCGCTCGGGCCCAGTTCCCGCTCTTGTTCGCTGCGCTCACGGGCCGCTCGGGCCCGGGGACCTCGCTCCGCGCCTTGCGAAGGCGGTTTGCTGGATGCGACCTAGCCGCTCGGCCTTTGGGCGTCGGTGAGGGAGCTGCCCTACGGCGCGGACAAGCGCCGGGCCGTGCGGGAGATGTTCGACGCCATCGCGCCCCGCTACGACCTGGTGAACCGGATCATGACCCTGCGGCTCGACGTGGCCTGGCGGCGCCGGACCGTGCGCGATCTGGCTCTGCCCGCGGGATCGCTGGTGGCCGACCTGGCCTGCGGCACGGGCGACCTCTGCCGGGAGCTGGACCGCCAGGGCCACTTACCCGTCGGCTTCGACTTCTCGATGGGAATGCTGCGAGCGGCCCCCGCGTCGGCCGGCGGTTCTGCGCTGGTCAACGCCGACGTGCTCGAGCTGCCCCTGCCTGCCGGCGCGCTGGACGGCGCGACGTGCGGGTTCGCCCTGCGCAACCTCACCGCGGTGCCGCCCCTGTTCGCTGAGCTGGCCCGGGTGCTGCGACCGGGCGGACGCATCGGCCTGCTGGAGGTGGACCGGCCCGCCAATGCGCTGCTGCGCTGGGGCCACGGCCTGTACTTCGGCCGGGTGGTGCCGCTCATCGGGGCCTTGCTGTCCGACCGGGACGCGTACCGCTACTTGCCCCGGTCGGTCTCCTACCTGCCGTCTCGGGACGACGTCAACGAGGATCTGCAGTCCAGCGGGTTCACCGATGTGTGCCACCACCGCCTGAGTGCAGGCATCGCCCAGCTCATCACAGCCACACGACGCTGAGCGCAGCACCGCCAACGTCTCGTCACCGGCGGCGCAGCTTCCGGCCCCGGGAGCCCACAGCTCGGACGCGGGCGCTGCGCGGCCCAGGCTCCGGCACGGCTGGTGTGAGATGGCGTCCAACACGCTCGTTCTCCCACATGGCCGGGAAGCCTCGATACGGCCGGGAGCGTCGATACGGCCGGGAGCGTCGATACGGCTGGAAGTCTCGATGCGGCCGAATGTCCCGGTGCGGTGGGAAGCGATACGGGGACTAGCCTCTCGATGTAGGAGTGCTCGAGTTCGTTGAGCCTTGAGACCCTGGCAACCCTGGACACACATTCGCTCTTATGCCTCAAAGATTCTTGAAAGCTCTTGCGCTCGCGTCAAGGTGTGCAATCGCAGCCGTCGCAATCGGTGCCGCCTCCTGCGGCGGTGACAGCGGCACAGGCCAGATGGACATCAACAGCCTGTTGGAAGACGCCTCCGGAGAGCACGGGCATGACGATGCCTCGCAGGACGTCGGCCCCCGCAGGGGCGATGGTTCGGACCTGAGCCTCATGAGCACCACGGGCGACGTTCCCGACATCGACATGATCGACATCTCCACCGGTGGCGGCGTCAACCTCCGATCGCTGGTCGACAACACCAAGCCGCTAATGTTCTGGTTCTGGGAGCCGCTTTGACCGATATGTCGGGGCGACGCTCCGACCGTCGAGCAGTTCGCTCGCGACAACGCCGACCGTCTCACCGTCGTCGGTATCGGTGGCCAGGGCGACCTGGCTCTGGCCAGGGACTTCGTAGAGTCGACCGGAACGACGTTCACGATGCTCTGGAGCGACTCCTCCGAGGTGTGGCGCTACTTCGCGGTGACGAGCAACTCCGACGTCTGGCTGGTCGACAAGGACGGCAACCACATCGACAGCAGCTTGACCCCCTTCGAGGATTCCCACATAGGAGCCCACATCGCCAACCTGAGCTGATCCGGCTGCGGGCGTGCGTTACGAGAGGAGCACGTCATCGAGACCGAACCAGTCGCTCTCGGCGCGCATGCAGCCCCATTCGTCCAGCACGCAGTCCGGGTCGGCCCGCAGCACTCGGAAGCGGTTCGAGCCGTTGTGGTCGTCGGGGGCGAAGCTGATACGGGACCCGTGGGCGGTCTCATAGTCGGTCAGGGCGAGGGCGTCGATCAGCGCCTCGCGCGCCAGCGGCCCGGCGACGCGGGACATGGCTGCGAAGACCAGGTCCAAGGAGTCGCAGGTGGCAGTGATCAGGTTCCAGGCGTCGGTGTGAGCCCGGTGCGAGAAGGGAGGCGCCTCGGCAGACGTGTTGCGGAGGCTTACACAGGCTCGGTCCAAGTCCGGAACGGGGTCGCCGGCCGCCCGCCTCGAGCTGATCTGCACGAGCCTGCGGACTTGCTCTTCGGGCGCCCCCGTGAGAGTAAGCACGGCGGGCTGCGAATCATTGATAACCCACTGGGGGAACCAGTCGAGCCGGTCGGCGGCTCTCATCAGACGGCGCATATCGGCCGAAGTGGCCGACGACACCACAGTGGTAACGCCGGCGCGGCGGAAGTGCTCGACGGTGTCGAGGAAGTACTCCTCCATTTGGCGCAGCACCTCGGCCTTCGCCGGTGACAGCCGCGAGAGTCTGCGCACCGCCTCTTCCCTCTCGGAGTCCGTGAGGCCGCCCTCCAGCAGTCGGACCTGGCTCTCGGCAATCGACACCCCCGCCGCCGCGAACTCGCGAGGAACATTGGCCACAGAGACCAACTCGAGATCGAGGCGCTCGACGGCCGCTAGGGCGGTCTCGATCTGCGCCTCCGCGGCGGCGCCGTCGGTCACGAGCAGTCCGATGCGGTCGTCGCTGGTCAGCACGTCAGCGCGGGCGGCGACGGTGAGACTGTTCGACAGCAAGTATCCGAGCGATCCGTCGTCGAGGAAGAGCCTTCCCTCGGATCTCTCCAGAGACGAGGCGGGCAGGGACGTGAATACCCCCACGGTGGGGATCTGTGCCCCGAGGGTGGCACATCTCAGCGTGGTGGTGTTCATCCACAGACTCAGCAGCAGCAGCGGCTGCCGTTCGGGCAGATCGGTGCAGATCTGGCGGAAGGACGCGTCGGCATCCGACAGGTTCCAGGCGTAGGCCACCGGCTCGAAGCAGTTCCCGTTGATCCCGCCGTTGGCGTTGATCTCGTTGATGTAGGCCTCGACGATCAGGGAGGGCTGGTCGAGGACCATCGTCTCTATGCCGACGGCGGCCAGCTCGTCCTGGTCGGGACTGGACCAGGCAATCGTGACCGCACCCGAGGCCTGCGGGCTGCCCGCCTCGGGGCACGCCGGCCCCGGTGGCGCCGCTCCGCCGGCGGCCGAGATTCCCATCGCCGTGCGCGTCGATGGCAAGCCGGCGGCCGGTGGGGAGCCGTCCTCGGGGAAGCCCGAGATGTCGGTCAGGTCCTGGCGGTCGTCGTCCGCGCCGCAGGCGGCTGCCACCAGGCACAGCAAGGACAGCATGAGCGCGGCGCCCGGGCGGCTCCTCACCAGCGGAGTCCAACGCATCCGAGGCGGGGGTGGCGCTGGGGTCGCGCCATCTGCAACAAGGTCAAACGAGAGTCCTTCAGTTAGAAACGATGCACCGTGAGGGTGCATCCACCAGTCACGATAACCGATGTTGCGGCAAGGGTCGAAGCGGGCGCAAAGGCAGTGAGATCCGGGGCGACTTCTTCGGCCAGGTTGCGGGCGGAGGAAAGGTCATCGTTGACGCCCACACCCCGATCCGCAGCCCAGGAAGCGGCCCGGGCCGTGACCGATGTGGTCAGAGCCGCGGCGTAAGAGGCCTCCAGCAGCCGGCGTGCACCACCCGTCCGCTCACGTCGCGATCGCTAACCGAGCCTCGAGTTGATCCTTCCGACGGCTTCGCACATCACCGCCAGCTTGCGGCGGGCCAGATCCCTACCGAGAAAGGCCAACCCGCAGTCGGGCGCGGCCGCCAGACGCTCCGGCGGGAGGTGCTCCAAGGCTTGGATCAGCCGGCCCTCGACATCGTCGACCGCCTCCAGCCGGCTGCGGGCGACGGCGAGCACGCCGAGGATCACCGTGGTGCGGGCGAACCGCGGCAGCAATGCGCCCAGATCGTTGGGCCGGTGGGCGTCCTCGATGCTCACGGCGTCGACGGCGATCGAGTCCAGCGCCTCGGCCACCGAGACGTACGCGCCGGGGTCGGCCTTGGGATAGTCGTCCTGGTCGAGGTGCTCGGGGTAGCCGCAGCAGCAGTGCACCACCCGGGCGACGCCCTCAGGCAACCCGGTGAAGCAGCGCTCGAGGTGCTCGATGCCGTAGGCCAGCGCAATGTCGGGTTTGCGGGCCATGACCGGCTCGTCGACCTGGATGTGGCGGCATCCCGCGTCGACCAGTTCCAGAGCTTGGGCGTTGACGGCGGTTGCGAGGTCGGCGCCCAGCGCGGCGTCGTCGTGGTAGCAGGCGTCCACCGTGGTGTCGATGATCGTCATGGGGCCGGGGATGGTCACCTTCACGGGCCTGGGCGACAGCGACTGGGCCACCCGGTAGTCGTGGACGAGCGGAGAGGTTCCGAGGTGGCGCACCTCGCCTCTCACGGTGGGCAGCAGGGCTTCTGTGACGCCCCGGATCGTCTTCGGGCTGGGGTTGTCGAAGTCGATGCCGGAGAAGTGGCGGCACTGGTAGTGCACATAGTTCTCCCGGCGCACCTCGCCGTCGGTGACGATGTCGATTCCCGCCTCGACCTGGTCGCGTATGACCTCGGCCGCTGCTCGGCGAAACAGTGCCTCGCGGCCCGAGCCGGCTCGGCCCATCTCACGCGCGAACGCCGAGGTGTAGTCGGCGGCCTCGTCGCCGGCGGCCGCGGTGAACCAGTCGGAGATCGGCACATACGCGGGCTTGGGATAGGTGCCGATCGTGGTGGTGACGATCACGGCCGGGGCCCGGCCGGGATCCCGGCACCCGGGGCGCCGCCCGCCGGGCGGGCCAGGTTCTCGACGACCTCGGCGCCCTCGATGGCCAGCAGCGAGGCAGGCGGGCACAGGATCTTGCAGTCCCGGGAGCCTCCGCCCACGATCACCTGGTCGCATTCCATGACCTGGGCGTCGATCCACACCGGGAGGCCGGCGGGCAGGCCGAAGGGAGTGACGCCGCCGATCATCATGCCGGTGCGCTCGATGGTGGTGGCCGCGTCGGCGAAGGAGGCCTTGCGGGTGCCGAGGCGGCGGCGCACCACCCCATTCACGTTCAGCCGCATGGAGGCCAGCACCAGGCAGCATGCCATGGGCCGCTCGGCTGACTTGCCTACCACGCAGATGGCGTTGGCCGACGCATCCATGGGGTAGCCGTAGCGCTCGCAGAAGCCGGCGGTGTCGGCGAAGTCGGGGTCGCATTCCACCACCTGGTAGTCCACGCCCAGCGCCTCGAGGTGGGCCACGACGGCTTGACGGCTCATAACCGACAGTCTGCTCAGCCGGTCAGGGCGATGCCTACCGCCATGGCCAGGCCCGAGGCAAGCTGGGCCTGGGCGGTGGCGCCCAGTACCGGAATCAGATCTGGACCGGACGCTCCCCGCAGGACCTTGCGCGCGGCCCGCACCGCAAGCGGAGCGCCGGCCACCGCGGCGGCCGCGGCCCGGCCCGTCACTGACGCGGCCAGAGCGGCCGCGTAGGAGGCCTCCAGCACGGCCAGGTAGAGCAAGCGGGTGCGCCGGTCTTCCAAGCGCACCGCCAGGGTGCGCTTGCCGGCGGGCGCGTCGGTGCCGATGTCTCGCAGGTTGTTGGCCACCAGCAGCGCCACCGCCCACAGGCCGACCGGCACGCCGCACACCACCGCGAACCAGTCCAGCCGCTCCAGCAGCACGTAGGTGGTGCCCGCGGTGGCCACCAGGCCGAAGAACACGAACACGAACACCTCTCCCAGGCCCAGGTACCCGTACGGCTTGGGCCCGCCCGTGTAGGCCCAGCCCGCCGCGATGCACACGGCGCCCGCGGCCAGCAGCTCCCACCCCGCCACGGCAGCCAGCACCGCGCCGGCCGCCATCGCGGCGGCGAAGGCGCCGAGTGCGGCCCGCTTCACGCTGCGGGCCCCGACCAGGCCCGAGCCCACCAACCGCCGCGGACCCACACGGGTGGAGTCGTCGGCGCCTCGCACGCCGTCGGAGTAGTCGTTGGCGAAGTTGACGCCCACCTGCAGCGCCATCGCCACCGCCAGCGCGACCCCGGCCCGCCACCAAGCGGTCTGCGATCCCTCCCCCACCGCCACTGCCGTGCCCACCGCCACCGGGACCAGCGCCGCGCTCAGCGTGCGCGGACGAGCCCCGCCCGCCCACACCCCGATCGCGGTCATGCGCGCTGCCCTGCCGCCTGATGAGGCGCCGTCAGGGCACCAGGTACTTGTAGCCGAGGCCCCGGATCGTGATGATCCGCTCAGGCTCGGCCGGGTCGCGCTCGATGCGCGATCGGAGCCGCTTGATGTGCACGTCGAGGGTCTTGGTGGTGCCCACGTAGTCGAACCCCCACACCCGGTCGATGAGCGTTGGCCGGGTCACGACGAACCCGGCGTTCTCCATGAGCAGCGCCAGCACCTCGAACTCCTTGAGCGGCATGCGCTCCAGCTCGCCGGCGATGGTGACCTCGTGACGGTCGCGGTCCACCGTCACGTCCCCGATGCTGAGGGTGGCCGCGCCGTTGGCGGAGTGGGCCAGGCGGCCCCGGCCGCGGCGCATGACGGTGCGCATCCGGGCCACCAGCTCCCGCACCCGGTAGGGCTTGGCCACGTAGTCGTCCGCGCCGACCTCCAGTCCAACCACGGTGTCGATCTCCTCCCGGCGGGCCGACACCATGATCACCGGGGTGTCGGCCAAAGAGCGGATCCGGCGGCACACGTCGATTCCCGACAGCCGGGGCAGCATCACGTCGAGTAGCACGATGTCGGGCTCGAGGGCCTCGAACATCACCAGAGCCTCCTCACCGTCGGAGGCCACGTCCACCATGAATCCCTCGGCGCCCAGCGCCACCTGCAACCCGTCCCGATAGGAGGGCTCGTCGTCGACAACCAGTACCCGGACTCCGGCGCTCACCGCGCCAGTCTGCCCCAGCACGGGGCCGGGTCGCTCATCGCGCCGGTACGGGCCCGAGCCGATTAGTGACCGCCTTGCGATGGAGCATCGCATTTCCCGCTCTTGTTCGCTGCGCTCACGGCCCGCTCGGGCCCCGGCCTCGCTCAGCGCCTTGCGAGGTCATCATGAACGGTGGCCTATCCGCTCGGCCTCTGGGCCACCGTAGGCTCGGCGGCGTGAACCGGCTCGGTGAAGAGACCAGCCCCTACCTCCGCCAGCACCGCGACAACCCGGTGGACTGGTACCCGTGGGGCTCCGAGGCCTTCGCAGCGGCGGCCCAGCGGGACCGTCCGGTGCTGCTCTCGGTCGGCTACTCGAGCTGCCACTGGTGTCACGTGATGGCCCACGAGTCCTTCGAGGATCCCGACACCGCGGCCATCATGAACCGGCTGTTCGTCAACGTGAAGGTGGACCGCGAGG
>JAKZWH010000103.1:0-8493 GCA_047515615.1 Acidimicrobiales bacterium
ATAACAACATAGAAAATAGATGAAAATGCAGTCCGTAGATTATGCGAGGATGGGATGAGCGGGGATGCCTGAAGTGGAGAGGCCAGCGGAGATGTGCCCGTGGTCAGCATTCGATGCGCGGGATTGATCGGCGAGTTATCCACGATGGGCCCGACGGTCCCGAAGAAGAACTGCTCATCGCATGCGAGTGGTGCGGTCGCAATGTCACGCTGGCCACCCACGACCTGTGGAGGTGACCATACTGCTGCGACATAGCGAACGGCGGGTTGTCCACAGGCGGAACTTCTAACGAAAGTTCCAACGGACGATCCGTTATCGGGAGTTATCCGCAGGTACGGATTGGTAGGCCAATCTTGTAAAACCTCACGTCAAATGCACTTTGTGGTACTCGTTGGTACCGGCTGAAACGGCCTTTACGCGGCTGGGGGACCGAAGGTCGGGAGTTCAAAATCTCCCCAGCCCGACAGACAAAAGCCCAGGTCAGAGGGCATTTCTGACCTAGGCCTACCTGTGGATAACTACCGGTTGAGGCCGAACTTCTAACGGACGGCCCGTGACAGTTCGCTATTCGTCGTGTAAGAACGGTCTCCAGGGCACTGCGCCAGGGCAACGAGGTGGGCGTCTTGGGCCTCAAACGCCACGGAACGGCGGCTGGTTAGAGGAGGGCGGCGTAGGCGTCCAGGGCCTGTTGGTCGAAGGCGACGAGTTGGACTTCGGCCACGTCGGAGCGAAGCGTGGTCCAGTCGCGCTCATCCTCGGAATAGAAGACTGACTCGACCTCGGCCACAAGCTCCGGCGGGAAACCGGTGGCCGCTTCGATGACCTTCAGCCGGCCGTGGCCGTCACGTGCCTGCCACGCCTGGACCGCCTCACGCGACCGGTCATCGGACACACCACTGAGCCTCGACGCGATGCAGTCGCCGACTCGGCTCAGGACATCGAGCAGTTCATGGAACGGAGCCCGCGCCGTCGATGCCGCCGAGGCCGCCCAGCCGAAGTTGCCGTCTCGCACGATCCACAACAGCGGCATCACCGCTCCCTGCGCGGCCTCGGCCAGGTCATGGGTCGTGCGGTATGCCTCAATCTGCTCACGCTCGACGTCGGACCCCAGAGGAGCCCCGACTCGATCGCCGCCTCCGCGGCCGCGAGCATCCGCGGCGCGGTGTCCAAGACGACGCCGAGGGGAGCACCGTCCTCAAGGGCGAGGTACAGCCAGGACTCCGAGAGGAACTCCAGCAGTTCGATCCAGGTCCACTCGAACCCCGTCGCCTAGTCCGCGCCGTGCCAGACCGCCGTGCCCCGCAGGCTCACTCTCAGGCTTCCTCTGGTCGCCTCGGCCCCTGACTGATCCGGGCCCCCGACCGGCCAGGCCAGTGCGAACTCGATGTCACCGTCGCTTGTGTGCGCTACCAGTTCATCCATCGCCGCACCTCCCGCTCGCATCCCTGCTGCCTGGCCCGCTCCAGTAGTTGCCGCTTCACGTCTCCCGCGCTGCCAGTACGCGGGAATGCCGACGGGTGCTCGGGGAATCCATGGTACGACGTTCCCGGGTTCGTCGGCGAAGCCCGGTAGACGACGCCTTCACTGACTGCATAGAGCCGTTGTGGGTACGGCCGGCTCCAGCGGGCGGGAAGTAGGGGATCGCGCCGGCGAGAAGTGCCTGTGCATCGGACGGGCTCATGGTTGCGGGGCACTTGCCGACACGGTTCGGCCCTACCTCCACGAACCCGGCGTGATCCTCGTCCCAGTGATGCTTGCGCTTCGGATTCTCATCGGACTCGTACCGCCAGGACATCTCAGACCTCAATCTGCCATCGAAAGAGCTGAGAACGGGTTCGCCATCTTGATGTGCCGAACGACCCTGCGCTCAACCAGTGGGGGCGAACCTTCCACGTGGCGAGTATACATAGAAGATATTGTTGTTGCATTGATTGATCCGTTCGGATGGGCCAGCCGTTGCGGCGCAGCGGCTACTGCCGCGAGCTGGCGCGGCCCAGACGCGCGAAAGCCCGGCCACTCACCGTCTGGAGAGGTACCGGGCTCCGCGTCCGTGCCTCGATCATCGGCTAGACACCACCGATCGGCTGGCCCCGTGAGCAACTAGGCCCGCAGGGGCCGAAAACCTGAAAGAAACGGAGAATCTGAGGATGCCACGCCCGAAGCGCCGCTGCCGCGGCGGACGCGTCACCCCGAAGGGAACCAGGCCCGGCGACCGCCCCCACGAGTCGCCGGTCGACAGCCCGCCGTTGGAAGAGTTGATGATGCAGGACGCGGCCGACGCCGCCACGGGTTGCACCGACCTTGACGATGCCGAGGTGTGGGCGTCGTCAGCGCAGATGCTGTTCCGTCCCTCCAGCCTCGCGCGCTCGCCGGTGCTGGAGGCTTCGAGAGTGCTCGCCGCGGCGGAGGCCTGCAGCGACCGTACCGCCGCCGCGGTGGTGGCCGCGGCGATGGGCGCCTACGGTCCGCCCGGACACCGGAACCGGGCCCGCGGGCTGTTGAAGGCGCTGGCCGAGGACGGCGCGCCGTTGCCGGGCTGGGCCTGTGCGCTCGGTGACGTGGCGCCGCATCGAGCGGTGCTGCTGACCGACTCCTGGGGCGACGAGCGAACCGTGTGGATCGACTTCGAGCGCCCCGACGGTGAGGTGAGGGGGGTGGGCGTGAGCGTCAACGGGGTGCAGGGCGCGCGGGCGTGCCATTTCGTGTACGGCCCTCCGATCGAGGCGCTGGCCGGCCCGTTCGAGGGTCAGCAGCATGCAGTCTTGCGTGAGATCAGCCTGGTCGACGCGCGCGCCATGGCCGTGGCCGCGCTGGAGATGCGCGACTTCACCGACATCGACTACGAGGACGACGACCGGCTCGACGACGAGTTGCGTGCCCTGATCGACCAGCGGATCGCTCTGCTGCCCGAGGGCCAGTGTCAGCCCGAGTGGCCGACCTTCGAGGAGTTCGACAGCCTCTGCGGGGAGTTTCTCGCCATGTTCGACGAGGCGTCCGCCGACGACGCGGAGACAATGGCCGAGACCGTCTGCCGGTTCGCTTGCGCTTGGTGCGACGCCGACCCGCTGTGCTGGAGCCCTCGAAGGGTGGCGCTGCTGCTGAGCGTGTGGATACCCGCCAAGTCAGTGTGCGACGACGAATGGCACGACGCCGTCGAGTCGGTGTTCCCCCGTTGGCTGCGCTTCGCCGCGGAGCGTCGAGGCCTCACAGAGGATCTGCTGGAACTGAATCTCCAGGCCGCCCGAGATGCCTTCGGCGACATGAGGGCCAACGCCGCCGACCCGACCAAGCGCTCGCCGAGCACCAACATCGTCACAGACATGCTCGAGGACGGCATCGACATGGACGACGAGGCCGCGATGCAGGAGTGGATTGAACGCTACAACGCCCGCCCCCGCCACGAGCGCTACTAGGCCCTGCGACCGAGAGCGCAGACCGCAGCGAGTCATACAGGCCGTCATCCACGATGACGCGAGTGCGGTGCCGCCTCCCGGTGGTGCCGGCCGGCACGCGGCTCACCTCAGACACTTTACTCCTGCGGACATCGCTTGGATGCGGCGCCGGGCTCGCCCGCTCGACGGCTCCAGCCTCCAGCAAGCGACCGCTTCGGACTGTCTCGGCCCTGGCTACGCTCTGGCAGATGGGGTTCGGTGATGGGACGGCCTGAGCGTCGGCGGTCGGGAGGCCGCACCACGCCCAAGAAGACGCGTCCGGTGTACGACGACGATCTCGGCGCCGACTCCGTCTACTACGACCGGGACTACAAGTACGAGTTCCAGGTGCAGATCCCCGATGAGGAGCCGGACACCGATCTCATGTTGGAGACGTTGGCGCGTGATGCCGCGCGTCTCCTCGATGAGTTTGCCGCCATGGACGCGCCCGACATGGACGAGGCCGACAGGTGGGCCTCGTCCATCCAGCGCGGCATCTCGACGCCATGGTCGCCCGACAGCCTCCCGGCCTCGGCGGTGCTGTCGCACGCCGCCCGGGAGGGTGGCCCCGCCGGCGCCTTGCTGGCAGCCGCGGTCGCCGTCTACGGCCCGCCGAAGGTTCGGGCCAGGGCCAACCGCGTGCTGCACCGCATCGGCGAGTCGGGCGCCGACGTGCCCGCCTGGGTGGGGGCGCTCGGCCAAGCGGTGCCGGTGCGGGCGTGGAGGTTCACCGACCAGTGGGATGAGCACAGCGCCGTGGCCGTCGACTACGCCCGCCCCGACGGCAGCGTGCACGTGCTGTCGGTCGAGATCCACGCGTTCCTCGAAGGGCTGGCACACAGCTTCCTGCTCGCTGCGGGCAGCGCCGACGCCGGTTCCGGTCCTGCCGAGCCTCATCTCCCCGACGACCTCGGCAGCCTCGGCATCGTCGGCAAGCCCGGCAGCCCCGGCGACCCCGGCGAAGCCATCGAGATCATCGAAGAGATGAGTCTGGCCGACGCACGGGCCACCGTCGAGGCTGCCCTGCGCGTCCATGACGAGGCCCTGACCACGATGGACGATGACGATGCGCCAGACCTGGGCCAGGACCTGCGCGCCCTGGTCGGGCAGCGGATGGGACTGCTGACGACCGGGGGCCGGCCTCAGGCAGCGCCGGCGCCCGCGCTCGATGAGACGGTCGACGCCATCAAGAGCTTCGCCTCGCAGTTTGTCCGCCTCGGTGAGCACGCCGAAGCACTCGGGGACATGCTGCACGCGACGGACCGATTCGCCATGATGTGCCACGACCGCGACATCCTTCGATGGAACCCGCTGCGGGTGTCGGTGTTCCTCGAGCAGTGGATTCCCAAGCGCGGGTGGTACTGCGACAAGTGCTACGAGTACCACGAGCCCCCGTTCGACGAGGAGTGGCTGACCACGGTCGAGGCGGCCTTCCCCCGCTGGCTCCGCTTCGCCGCCGAGCGCAAGGGCATCCCCGACGACGAACTCGACGAGAACCTGGCCACAGCCCGCAGATCGCTCAGGCAGATGCGGGTCCACATCACCGGATCTCCCGTGCGGCTCGCCTTGCCTTGACGAGCTTCGCCCCAGGCCCAGGCTCCATGCACTGGTGGTGCCGAACGATCTGGCCCCGCCCGAGTTGCCCACCGCGTACGTCACCGCAGTGCTCAACGCCCACCGCAGCGAGGAGATCGCCGCCGCCCGCGCCCTCGGCCTGCTGCTCGAAGGTGGGAGGCGATGGCACGGGCTGCGAACTCGACCGGGACATCCTCCGTGGCGTCGGCCCATCGACCGCAGCACTCGGCTTGTGCGCGACGTGTTAGCTGGTCGAGGTGGTCGTACGCGTGTCGACTCAACTGTTTGGGGGTGTTGACCTCCATTTGCCCGAGCACCTCATCGAGTTCGGCGGCCAGGTGCCCGACGCCGGGATCGCGCGCCACTTCACGGCGGTTGCTTCCGACTACGAACCGGAGACCCTCCGTGGTCGGCGACCGTCCCGTCAGGCACGCGTCGGCATACTCAAGCACCTCATGCAGACCGAGAACGGTGCCGATGCTCCACAGGCGCCGATGCCACGGCGCGTTGTGGGCGAAGAAGTCCGAGAGCCTGCTGCACACCAGGCCGAAGTCAGTCGGAGTGGGTGCTTGTACTTCGTTATCCTGGCCGAGACGGACAGGGAGATACCGGGCCCGGGAATGCACACCGCCGTCTGGGGCGGCGAGAGGCGCTGCTACTGTACCCGTTCGACCACGAGTTCGAGGGAATCCTGCGCGGCCTGCGGTACATCCCGGCCTACCTGGCCAGAGCATGGGAGCAGCCGGAGTTCGCCCGTTCCGTGGTGCAGACGGCGGGCGGCTGTCTGGAGGGCTGCGTCAAGGACATGGTCCGAGCAGGCCCCAAGAGACATGTTTACGGCCAGAAACCCCTCGACGGCCTCGCCAGGACAGCCCACGCCAAGAGAACGCTCGGCGCAGAGCTGGCCGACGCCATCGCCGATTTCGCCGACGCCGCCGCGAACCCCGCCAAACACGACTACCAAACGGGCCGCGGTGCCAGACCGCGGTTCTCCTTCGATGACGCCGTCAGCGCCTACTTCCTCGCCCGCGTGCTTGGCGCCGCCGTGCTGGGCGCCACCGGCAGGATCGGCCCGCTTGAAACTGCCACCCGCCGGGCCGCTGAGCGCGGTGAGTTCTTCCGCGGAGCGTCCCTGTCCCTCTGACCGCCGAGAACCGGCGGTCGACAACGCGTCCGCGAATGAATTCGGCCATCGGCGCGAACGTCGGCATCGGCTGCTGCGGCGAGCCGACACGGCCAGGGACGCGCGAAAGCCCGGCCACTCACCGTCCGGAGAGGTACCGGGCTCCGCTTCCGCGGGCTACTGCCCGCAGCACACCCATTGTCCGACACGTCATTAGGAACGTCAACTCCCAGTTGCTTCGGGGTCGCGCCAGAGATGACCCCCACGTCGGGTTGTCGTCGCAGTCATCGTCGGCCTGCCACGCGCAGGTAGTAGCTGGCTGATGAGGCCATCGCGTGGGCTACCCGGCTATTGGCTCGGCGAAGGTCAGCTCAAGTTGGTGGGAGCCTTCGTCGGCGAAGCGGTTCTCGAGCCCGAGCGACACCCACACCAGCGTTCCTCGAACCGGGAGGCCGTCGACGCTGGAGGTTTTGGGGTCCTCTGAGTCGGGGCTCCACTCAAGGTATGAGGCAGAGCCGTCGATGTCACCGCTGGTGACGATGCGGATGCTGCTTGCCCCTCCGACGCCACGTGCTCTCAACGGGACAAGGACCAGCGGCGGTACTGGACCGACGAGTGGCAGGACGGCGAGCAGCAGATCGTAGAGGACCGAGCCGCGGGCAGGCGCGGCCCGGTGTTCGCCTCCGGGGACGAGTTCCTGGCTGCGCTGCGTGAGGCGGCCGCCACCGACGGGGCCGGCGACAGCAGTTCGCGCTGATTTCCGCTCGCACCGTCCCCGGAGGCACGTTGTCACCGAGACCGGTGACCGGCTCATGGGTTTGGGGCGTGGTTAGTGTCTTGGCGTGGAGGACTTCGTTGTTGCCCGCAACCCTGACGGTGCCTCGTCGTTGCCGTTCTTGGTGCGGCTGCCGTTGCGGTCCGGGCCGGTCGTGCTCAAAGTGCGCGAGACTTGGCCCCGGATGTCGAAGGTTTACTGTCATCCCTCACAGGACTGGCCAGCTGATCCCTCGATCATCGAGCGGGTCCCGGTGCGGTCCTGTGTGCGCAGGGGCGCGACCATCGATCTGGTCCTCGATCGGGGAAGGGAGAACCGTTCCCAGTTCGTGTTCGCCACAGCCAGGAACCGCCAGGTGGTGTTCTGGCAGTCGGCCCGCACCCGCAACCAAGCCCGCCCCAACGTGTCGCTGCCGACCGCTCGAGCCTCGGGCGTGGAGAGCCTGGAGATCATCGTCGACAGCCACGAGCGATACGCCTGGAAATTCTCGCACCAGCAGGCCACCACCGTGCGGCGCGCCCTGCATGCCGGTGACTACGCCATCGAGCACGACGGCCGGATCCTCGCCGGGGTCGAACGCAAGAGTCTCACCGACCTGGTGGCCACCATCACCGGGGGGAAGCTCTGGTATCTGCTGGCCGGTCTGGCCTCGCTGGAGCGGGCCGCGGTCGTCGTAGAGGACCGGTACTCGAAGTTGTTCAAACTCGACCGGGTCCGCCCAGCCGTCATTGCCGACACCCTCGGCGAAGCCGCTGTGCGCTATCCGAGCGTGCCGATCGCGTTCTGCGAGACCCGCTCCCTGGCCCAGGAGTGGACCTACCGGTTCCTTGGCGCCGCCGCGGCCGAGCACCGCCGCACCGCCGGCGCCGACGGGTTCGCCGATCGACTTCCGGCACCGCGCCACGAACTCCCCGATTCAGAGCCGACCACGGCTGAGGTACGAGCCTGGGCCCGCGCCCGCGGACTCGACGTGTCCAAGCGAGGGCGGCTCCGCCCCGAAGTCTGGACCGCGTACCACCGAGCCCACACCGCTGACGGCGCACAGCTCCCCTGCAGCGCGCCAGAGCTGCCATAGCCGCGGGTCATTCGAGCGGGGCGATCTTGTCGGGGCTCGTGCCGCGGTGCAGCGAGTCCCATGCGGCGCGCAGCTCCGGTCGGCGCAGCTCCCAGCGCGCCTTCTCGCCGCTGCTTTTCCACAGTCCGAATCTTCTAACGAAAGTGCTAACGGACGATCCGTCATCGGGGGTTATCCACAGGTACGGCTTGGTACGCCGATTTTGAAAAACCCCACGTCAGATGTACTTTTTGGTGCTCGTTGGTACTGGCTGAAACGGCTTTGACGGAACTGGGGGACCGAAGGTCGGGAGTTCAAATCTCCCAAGCCCGAGAGCGTGGGTCAGGTGGCGGTCACCGGCGGGTGAGTGCGCAGGAAGTCCAGGGCCTCGGCTGCGGTGTCGACCACGCCGATCATGGCCGCGTAACGGCGGTCGCCTGCGAGCTGGCGCAGCAGTGGGACGGCGGGCAGCGTCTCGGTGAAGAACCTGCGGCCTAGGAAGACCATCGGGCTTACCGCGCCGAACACCTCGTAG
>JAKZWH010000104.1:0-3293 GCA_047515615.1 Acidimicrobiales bacterium
TGCGGCTGGGCGACCCCTCCGGCGGCTCCACCTTGATGACATCGGCGCCAAGGTCGCTCAGCAGGCGGCCGCCGAGCTCGCCCCGATCCACGGCGAGGTCGATCACTCGGATGCCGGTGAGGGGTCGAACGGGCATGTCAGGGCTCCTTTGCGGACGGCTGGTCGAACTTCCGGGGGTTTTCTGTCATATGCGTGCACAACGACCGGAAGTTCGGGGAGGGCCGGGTTCGGTGCCGAACTTCCGGGGGTTTTCTGTCATATGCGTGCACAACGACCGGAAGTTCGGGGAGGCAGACCGGGCTCCGTGCCGAAGACTCCGACGAAGCTGACGATCTCACCGGGGTAGCCGCCCAGATTGTGGGTGAGGCCCAGGGTGCGGCCTGTCCGAGGGATGCGGCGCTCCGCGGGCGCCTCGCCCCGCAGCTGCAGCCACACCTCGTAGAGCATCCGCAGGCCGCTGGCACCCACGGGATGGCCGAAGGACTTGAGCCCGCCGTCGGGGTTGACAGGCAGCTCGCCATCGAGGTCGAACACCCCGTCGAGGACGTCGCGCCAGGCGGCACCCCGAGACGAGAACCCGAGGTCTTCCATCAGCACCATCTCGGTGGGCGTGAAGCAGTCGTGCACTTCGGCCAGCGCGAATTGCGACCGGGGGTCGGTCACACCAGCTTGTGCGTAGGCGTCGACCGCAGCCTGGGCGCACTCCGGCAACGTGGTGTAGTCGTAGTCGGGGTCGAGCGATCCGGCACCGGTACCGGTCACCACCGACAGTCCCTTCACATACAGCGGATCGGCGCACCAGCGATGAGCGTCTTCGGTTCGGCACACGATCGCGGCCGCGGCCCCGTCGGCCACCCCGGCGCAGTCGAACACCGACAGCATCCCCGCCACCGCAGGCATCTCGCAGATCCGCTCGGCCGAAATCTCCCGGCGGAACTGGGCGAGGGGGTTGCGGGCGCCGTTGTGGTGGTTCTTGGAGGCGATGCGGGCCGCAGCGAAGCGCAGCTCGGCGGGGTCCACGCCGTAGCGGTCGGCGTAGGCGGGCAGGATCAGGCTGAACATGGCCGCCGCACCGACGGTGCGCTGGGTGCCGTCGGTGGGGATCGGGAAGGCGTTGAGGCCCTGGTAGCCGCCGTCCTTGACCTTCTCGGCGCCGAGGGCCATGGCCGTGTCGTAGGCCCCGGAGGCCACCGCGTAGCAGGCCTGGCGCAGCGCCTCGGAACCGGTGGCGCAGTAGTTCTCCACCCTGGTCACCGGTTTGCCGTGGATCTTGAGGGGCCCCGCCATGGCCAGACCGGAGGCGGCCGACTGGGAGGTTCCGAACCAGAAGGCGTCGATGTCGTCCTGCGATATGCCCGCGGAGCGGTAGGCGGCGTGGGCCGCGTCGATGATCAGGTCGTCGAGGGAGGCGTCCCAGTGCTCGGCGAAGGGCGTGCAGCCCATGCCGATGACGGCAACCCGGTCGGTGATGCCGTGCGAGCTCATGACGCCGCTCCCAGCCGTTCGGTTCGGAGCCTCCGCTGAGGGAACGGGGTCCGTGTTGATCGATTGCCGTCGGAGCTCATTGGCTGGCTCCCGAACGTGCCTCGGCAGACTCGCCGGACCGCACCGGGCGGGCCTTCCAGAAGTAGTTGTGGATGTCGTCGGCGGTGTAGAGCCTCCGGAACGTGGGCACCACTCGCATGCCGACATGCACGTCGCCGGCGTCTACGTCGGTGAGCTCGAGAGGGGCCCGGCCGCCACCGTCGAAGTCCACCACCGCGAACACGGTGGGCGGGCTGGGCGAGTGTGCGAGCCGGTCCACGGTGAAGCTGACGACGCTGCCTGGGGTGTGGGCCATGGGAGCAGGGTCCATGTCGTCGGCGGCGCCGCCCTTCTCCGACACTCGTGCCGGGGGCAGATGCACCATCTGGCTGGACCGGTCGCGGGATCCCACGAATCCGTACTTCCAGTCGGCCCGGCGTTGCGCGGCCGACGACGACGGGCGAGAGGGGACGGGACGGTTCGGAGGCTCCACTGTGACCATCTTGCGCCAAGCGAGGAAACGGCCGTAGCTCAGCGCCCCGCCCGCGGCGATCTGGGCCGCGACCGCAGCGGCCGGTCGGTAGTCGGCTATGGCCTCGGTGACCCGCAGGATCATCGCCTCCGCTCCGTCGGCCAGGGCCACCACCGCAATTGTCTCGGCGGGTCGGGCCTGCTCCAGGGCCGAACAGAGCAGCAGCGCCGGATGGGCGGTGGCCGTGTTGCCGACGGTGTCGATGAGGGGGTCAACGAGGCGGTCGGGCTTGGCGCCGATGGCCTTGAGGGCCGAAGCGACCGCTCGACCGTTGAGACCGGTGACCGCGAGCCGGTCGATGTCGCTGACCTGGTCCAGGCCGCTGTCAACCAGCGCGGCCTGCCATGCGTCGGCCGCGACCGGGGCGAGGACATGGGCGCCGAAACGCTCCTCCCATGTGCGCGAGCGGGTTCCGCCAGGGGTCCGCCAGCGCTCGGTGACTTCCAGCGTGCGGGACGCTCCGCCGAGATATTCGGCCAGCACCGGCGCATCGGAGTCGTCGCCCACGAGCACCGCGGCCGCACCGTCGCCGGCGGACGCCTCGTCGGCGCCGGTGGGCAGGCCGTCGCGAATGTCGGCGGCCACCACCAAAGTGGGGCCGCGCCCGGCCAGTGCGGTCCGCAGCGCGCCCATGCCCGAGCGGACCGCGCCCCCGAAGTCGAGAGCGCCCACGGCCGGATCGAGCCGCAGGACGGCGTGGATGGCAGCCGCGTTGGTCTTCTCCAGATAGGCGGGGGCCGAGGTGGCGAACCAGAGGGCTTGAGGCTCGACGGGGGTCGACCGCAGAGCCAGGTCAGCGGCCGCTTGGCCCATCGTGGTGGTGTCCTCGTCGTAGGACGCCACCGCCCGTGCGCCCTTGCCGCCGCCCGAGCCGAAGAATGCGCCGATCTCGGACCGGTCCAGCCTGCGGTACGGCACGTAACCCGCTGCCGAGATCACGCCGCGCATCGCCGCAAACCCTACCGGCGCGCAGGAGGCCGCGCGGAAGGGCCGCGTCTGACGAGGATCTCGCGTGGGCGCTGAGCGAGGCCGTGGGCCGAGCGGCCCGTGAGCGCAGCGAAGGTGAGCGGGAAACACAACCCTTCACCGCGAGGCGCTCACCACCTATCCGCGCACCCCGGAGGCGGATAAGGCCTCTGACCTCAGGAAATGTCGAGCGGCTATGTTTCAGGTACCACTCGCGCTACACACTCAATCAGCCCGTGCCAGCCCGTGCCAAGGCGTGCCATGATGCGCC
>JAKZWH010000105.1:0-3858 GCA_047515615.1 Acidimicrobiales bacterium
CGCCCGCCGCCATGAGCTTGCGGTAGTAGCCGAGCCCCTCGTCTCGCAGCGGGTCGAGCTCGTTGACCGAGACCACGTGGGGCGGCATGCCCACGAGGTCGTCCACTTGAGCATGCCAGGGCCAGGCCAGCGGGTTCGTCAGGTTCGCCCCGCCGGGGTCGTAGGCCTCCACGAAGTGCCCCATCGTGTCGTTGGCGATGAAGTACCCGTCGTTCTCGTGCAGCGACGGCAGCTCCGGCGGCGGGCTGGCGTAGGTGCCCGAGATGTAGGGGCACTGGGCGTACACGCCGTCGATCATTCCCAGACGGCCTTCTTGACGGGCCTTGAGCGAGGTGGCCAGCGTGAGGTTGCCGCCACCGGACTCGCCCGACACGACCAGCTTCGACAGGCCCAGATCGTCGCGGTGTGAGTGCATCCATTCCAGTGCCGAGGTGCAGTCGTTGAGGGCCGCGGGGAACGGGTGGCAGCCGAGCGCTCCGGCCGCGTTGCGGAACTCCACCCCCACCACGACCAGCCTGCGAGCGGCCAGCTCGTCGCGCCAGCGCCGGTAGGAGGCGCCCGCCGCGGAGAGGATAACCATCCCGCCGCCGTGAATGTGCAGGATCCCCGGATACGGGCCGCCGTCGCCGGTCGGGCGGTGGATGTAGAGGCTGATGTCGTTGCCGTCGACGCCGGAGATCACCGCGGTGCGCGACTCCACACCCTCGACGGGCGGCAGGGCCTCGAACAGGACGTCGAAGACCTGCTCGTAGCCGGGCTCGCCCAAGGCCGCCAGAGCGCGGATGTCCTCGAGCGACGAGTCGGCGTTAAGGGGCACGGGTGCGGCCCGCCCAGCGAGGCCCATCGGCTCTATCGCCGCCACCATGCGAGGGTCCGCACGCGGGTCGGTGGCCAGGGTCAGGTCCGGGTCGCCCAGCCGTCCGGGGAGGTTGGGCCTCAGCTTCATCGTCGTCTCCGACATCGTGGTCTCCCTTCATGGCTCGGCGGGCCCGTGCGCGCGCCGCACCCTAACTCGCCGATGGGTTCGCGAAGGCGGTGGAAGCCGAGGCCCCGGCACCGCGGTGCCGGGTGTAGACCGCGCTCGGTGCAGACTCGCCGCCGTGAGCCGGGCCGTACACCGCATGGGCGAGCGGGAGTTCATCTGGTTCATGGCCCTGGTGAGCACCATGGCCGCCCTGGCTATCGACATGCCACTGCCAGCCTTCGAGCAGATGCGGTCCGCGTTCGGCCTTGCCGAGGACTCCACCAGCCTGGCCCTGACGATGACTCTGTTCTTCATGGGCATGGCCGTGGGGACGTTGTTCTACGGCCCGATCTCCGACGCCGTGGGGCGGAAACGGATTCTGGTGGCCAGCCTGGCGCTGTATGCCGGAGCTGCCTCGGTGGCTGCGCTGGCGCCATCTCTGGCGGTGCTGTACGCCAGCCGCTTCGCCTGGGGGGTGGCCGCGGCCGGGCCCCGAACGCTGTCTCAGGCCATCGTCCGGGATCGCTTCGCCGGCACAGCCATGGCCCGCGTCATGACACTTGTCCAGGCCGCATTCTTCATCGGGCCGATATTCGCCCCGGTTCTCGGGAAGGCTCTGGTGGAGATCGGCTCATGGCGCTGGGTGATGGCCTTCGGAGTGTTCAGCGCGCTGGCCGTGGCGCTGTGGTCGCTGCGCCTGGGCGAGACCCTCGCCCGTGGGGACCGACGGTCGATGCGGCTCGGAGCGGTGATCATCGGATTCCGCACCGTGGTCCGCAACCGCACCGCTTCGGGTTACGTGCTGGCCAACACGTTCGCGTTCGCGGCGTTCTACTCGTTCCTGGCCAGCACAGAGTTGATCTTCTCGGCCGTGTACAGCCGCCCGGAGTGGTTCGTGCCGTACTTCTCCGCCATGAGCGTGGGCTCGGCGCTGGTGGCCCTGGGCGCCAACCGCCTGCTCCGCTCGATTGAGGCGAACCGGGTGGCGCTCGGCGCCGGGACGGCCTTCTCGGCCGTGTCGGTGGCATTGCTGGGCGTGACCGTCGCGGGTGACGGCCTCCCTCCCTTCATCGTGTGGCTGGCTCTGTTCAGCCTGGCCAACTGCTGCCACACGGCGTTCTTCCCGACGGGCATCAGCCTGGCCCTGGAGCCGATGGGCGCGCTCGCGGGCACGGCTGCGTCCGTGATCGTCTTCAGCACCTCGATGCTGGGCTCGCTGCTGGCCTCCTTCACCGACCGGGCCATCGACGACACGGTGATGCCGATCAGCGTTGCGTACTTCGGCTACAGCGTCTTGGCCCTGGCCTGCCAGCTGTGGGCCCGTGGCGGAGCCTCAAGCCGATAACTGACCCGTCGGCAGCGACGACCGTTCGCCAGGGCAGACTCGTCACCGTGAGCAGTTCGTTGCGCCGCATGGGCCCCAGAGAGTTCGTGCTGCTCATGGGGCTGCTGACCGCCATGTCGAGCCTGGCCATCGACATCATGCTGCCCGCCTTCGCGCAGATGCGTATCGCGTTCGGCCTCGACGACGACTCCACCCGGCTGTCGCTCACCGTGACCCTGTTCCTGATGGGTGTGGGGGTCGGGCACTTGTTCTACGGCCCCATCGCCGACGCGGTGGGCCGCAAGCCGGCGCTGGTGGGCAGCATGGTGCTGTACGCCGCGGCCGCTCTGGTGGCGGCGCTGGCCCCATCCCTTGGCGTGCTCTACATCAGCCGGTTCGCATGGGGGTTCGCCGCGGCCGGCCCTCGGACCCTGTCTCAGGCCATCGTGCGCGACCGCTTCGCGGGCACGGCCATGGCCCGAGTGATGACACTCATCCAGACGGTGTTCTTCATCGCGCCGATCATGGCACCAGGTCTCGGCAAGGCCTTGTTGGTGATTGGCTCATGGCGCTGGGTAATGGCCTTCGGTGTGGTGTCCGGGCTGGCGGTGCTGGTGTGGTCACTGCGCCTCGAAGAGACCCTCGACCCTGCACACCGCCGGCAGCTGCGGCTCGGATCGGTGCTGGCGGGCTTCCGCTTCGTGGTCGCCGACCGCACCGCGGTGGGCTACACGCTGATGGCCACCTTCAGCTTCGGGGCCTTCCTGGCCTACTTGGGCAGCAGCGAGTTGATCTTCAGCGACGTGTACGACCGCGCCGGCTGGTTCCTTCCGTACTTCACCGTCGCCGCCGTGGTGGCGGCGGCCGTGGCCTTGAGCAGCAACCGCCTGCTGCACCGGGTACAAGCCCGCCAATTGGCGCTCGGCGCCGGCAGCGCGTTCGCCGCCGCCTCAGCCGCGCTGTTCGCAGTCACGATCGCAAGTGACGGCTTACCGCCATTCGGCGTGTGGCTGGTGCTGTACAGCTTGTGCAACTCCATTCATGTGGCGGTGATCCCGAGCGGAATAAGCCTGGCTCTGGAACCGATGGGAGCGATGGCCGGCACAGCCTCCTCCGTGCTCGGGTTCAGCACCTGGATGCTGGGCGCACTGCTGGCCTCATTCACCGACCGGGCTATCGACGGCTCGGTGATGCCGATCGGCATCGCCTACTTCGCCTACAGCTCGATCGCGCTGGCATGCCAGCTGTGGGCCCGCGGCGGCTCAACGAGCCCGTAGGTCGGCGATGATGATCCGCCGCGGCCTCACTGCTGCCGGGCCTGCTGGTGGCGCCAGTCCGGGGCCGGTGGCGCTGCGATCGCGGCGCCCGGCCGGCCCGGGGCGCTGGCCGCAACGGAGGGCTGTACATCGACCTGCCTTCCGATCACCACCTCGGCGTCCACCTCTGCGGTTCCTGAGCCGATGAAGGCGCCCCGCACAGGCGGCACATCGCCGTAGTCGCGGCCGCAGCCGATCACCACATGACGCTCGCCGACCTCGCCTCCGTTGGTCGGGTCGAGCGCCCACCAGCC
>JAKZWH010000106.1:0-2555 GCA_047515615.1 Acidimicrobiales bacterium
GCCTGCAGAGCGTCCACGGAGCGCTCGTAGGGTTTGGCGGGCCGGGCCGGCTCGGCGCCAGCATCCGGGCCGGTTTCCAGCCAGCGGCCCCGGTTGGCGTCGGGCAGCGCGTACGCCTCGCGGCCCATCAGCCGCAGCCAGTGCGCCGTCAGGAGCGACTGCACACCGTCGGAGTCGGCCACCACGATGCGAGCGGACGGCACCGCGGTGCGGGCGGTGAGCTCCTGGATGAGCTGGCCCCCGGGAGCGGAAGCGAAACCGGGCCGGTGGCCCGCCTCGTAGTCGGCCGGAGAACTCACATCGAACACGTACGTGCTGCGGGCGTCGTCGGCGAGCCATGCGGCCAGGTCAGACTCACCGATCACCGGCACCCCGTGGGTGTCGGCCAAGCGCCGGGCCCGGGCCGCGGCGTCCTTCAGAGCGCTCGGGGCAGGCACTGCGGCCGCGGTCCCGTCCGCTCCCTTGTCGAGCTCTTCGCCTGCCAGCTTCCAGCCCATCGTGCCGTTCTCCAAGGCCAGCACCGGGGCATCCACGCCAGCGTCAATCAGAGTCTGGGCGCCGATGATCGATCGGGTGCGCCCGGCGCAGCTAACCGCGATCGGGATACCGGGCTCGAAGCCCATGCCGAGCACCCGGGCCAGCAGCTCCGTGCCCGGGGCGTTGGTCGCGCCCGGCACGTGGAGGGCTGCGAACTCGGGCTCGGGCCGGCAGTCCACCAGGGCCACCGCCTCACCTTGCTCGCGCCGGCTCCTCAGCTCCTGCGCCGAGATCATCGGGGTGTCCCGCACGTGGCCAACGTGCTCGCCGAAAGCCTTGGACATGGTGTGGATCCCGTCGTGGACGTCAAAGCCGGCGCCAGCCCAAGCCTCGACCCCGCCGGCCAGCACGGCCACATTCGTGAAGCCGCTCCTACGGATCTTGTGGCCGGCCTGATGCGCAGCCAAATCGTCCTCGCCGATCACCACCACCCGCACGGCCGGCCTCCGCAGCAGCCCAGCCAGCCGCCGCTCCAACTCCGAGGCCGGCACCGGGCACGACTCGGGCACATGGCCGCTTGAGTGGACGCCGACATCGCGGGTATCGAGCACAGCCAACTCATCGCCGTCGGCTCGCATAGCGGCCAACTCGGCGGCGGTCACCTTGGCGGTGCGCAGATCCGGCCGGCCCATGAAGGGACGTTCGACGCCGCCGTCGGGACTGTCGAAATAGACACGGCCGGCCAGGCGGTCGAGGGGATAGCCGTAGAGATGCAGATGCATCGCCGGGCCCTCGTCGAGGACCCGGATCGTATGGAAGGCGTCTCCCATCATGGCGTTGGTGTCGCCCCCCTGAGCGTGCGCTCACCCCTGGGCTCCAGCCGTCCCCGCTGCGGGTCGCGGCCGTCATCGATGCGCTCGAAGTACTGGTTGTGCTCGGCGCCCCGCACCCCGGCGATCACCGACCAGGTGCGGTGGTCGTGCGGGGGCTGTTGCTTGCCGGGCATTCCGGCCGAGGCGTAAAGGCCCAGCCTCCCGTCGAAATCGACGCTCAGCTCGTAGATGGTCATCAAGGCTCCGGCGTCCACCGCGAACGTCTCAGCGTCGAACAGGTCCTCCTGGAGGGCCAGGCCCGTCAGCGCCGGAGCGACAGCCTCGAGGAGCTCTGCTGAAGGCCCCAGCGTGTCACGGAGCCGCCGGATCTCGCCCAGCGTGGACTGCACGGCCCGATGCCTGCGGGTCATCTGCGACGCGATGCCCGCCGGCGCCGCGTCCTCGTGCCTGCGGGCCATCGGTGACACGCCGCTCAAAGCAGGCCCCTTCCGATGCCGCCGTCTACCGAGATCGACTGACCGGTGATGTAGCTGGCCCGGTCCGAGGCCACGAACACCACCGCCTGGGCGATCTCGCCGGGCTCGGCGAAGCGACGGAGCGGGATCTCGGACGCGAACCCCTCGATCACGTCGCCGGGCGTGGTGCCCTGCTCGGCTGCGAGCAATTCCGCTCGATCCAGCCACAGCCGGGTGAGGGTGCGGCCGGGGCTGATGGCGTTGACCCGGATGCCCTTGCCCGCCAGCTCGTGCGACAGGGTCTTCACCAGGGCCAGCAGCCCGGCCTTGTGCACGTTGGACACGACCTGGTTCACGTGCCGCCCACTGCCGAGCCGGCGGGCGTCGCTGCCGCGCTACCTGCCCACGACATCGGGCGAATGGATCCTGTCGATGTTGAGGAAGGTTCAACTGAAGTCCCAGTAGCCGTTGGGCCCAAGTGGGCGTGTAAATTGAAAGTAGTACTTGCAATCTGCACAGATCCGAGTATCGCTATTGCTGAGTTGTCGAAGGCGTAGATCCGAATCGGCGTCAGGCGTGGCGCAGGGCTACGAAGCGGGCTGTGGCGGCCAGGGCATCCTTGGCGGCGGGTACGTTGGGCAGCGCCCTCAGCGCGTCCAGGGCCTCGTCGAGCAGCGCCGCGATCTCCTCTTCCAGGCTGGCCAGGGCCCCCGTCTCGACGATCACCTGCTGCACCTCGGACACGGTCTCGTCATCCATCTCCGAGCCGACCGCGTCCAGCACCCCGAGC
>JAKZWH010000107.1:0-6814 GCA_047515615.1 Acidimicrobiales bacterium
CGGCCGCCGGTGCGCCGCGATGTGACAGCTTCTGCACCGCGTCTCCACGTTGCCCAAGTCATACGGTGCGCCGCCGTTCTCCAACGCCTCGATGTGGTGGCCCTCCAAGCGTCCTGCCCTGCCACAGAGGACACACCGATGCCCGTCGCGTTCGAACACGGCGCGGCGCACCAGAGCCCATCGGCGCTGGTCGAGTTGGCGATGCCGACGACTCATGGCAGCATGCTGCCATGAAGGTGACGAAGACCGTGACGTTGAGCGCAACCGACAGAACTGTGACGGAACGACCCTCCGGTGGCACCGACTATCTGGAATGGCGCGAGGTGTCTCACACGTATCGACTTCCCGAGGGCTGGGACCTCGGCCGGCTCCAGGACCTGCTGACCTCCAACGGGTTCGCACCGCCGGATGTCAGGACAGACACCAGCCCTGGTTGGGGCAAGCAGTCACCCGACGAGAGTTGACCGCAGCGGCCGACGGACGGGCTTGCCCATCGCCCGCACGAGAGCACCCGCGGCGAGGGCCCCAGCCACCGCCACATCGTCACGTGAGCGGCCGTGGCGCTTCTTGGTAATCCTCACCGACCCCTGATCATCTGACGCCACTGTCGCCTGTGACAGCCCCACCCGCGCCAGCGCTCGACACTCCGAGGTGATCGACAGCGGCCCGTCATGCACCAGCTTTCGGAACCCGGCGATGTCCTCGGTCGCTTCGGACCACCTGGTCACCCGAGGCACTATCGGCCACCGTCCGGCCACGGCGTCCTGGAGAGTGCCCAGCATGAACCGGTCGCAGTAGATGACCTCCGGCCTGACACCGAGTTCTAGAAGGTGGTCGATCAGCGTGCCCGGTCGGCTCACCCTGAGATCTTCGTCCACGATCAGCACCCCGTCGGCGGCCAGCTTGCGGTACAGGCCCCTCGGCATCGCGTCGGCCCGTTCCCGCTCAGCGAGATCAGGGATGCCAGGACACACCGCGTAACACTCCGACCGGCCGTTGCGCCACAGACACCACGCAGCTGACCACGACCTCTCCGACCCCAGGTCGATCCCCACAATCGGCCGGCCTTCTCGCGCAGGAACAGGTCGGGCCTCCACTGCCTTCCAAGCCTCCGTCGTCACCAGCACATCGGAGTACACATCGACCTGCCTGTTCAACCGGTACGCCTCGAACGCAGGCCGCAACTCCGGCGAACGGCGAGCATCGTCACGCTCCCGCAGGATCGTCTTACGCAGAGACGCCGAATGCATCACCAACGGGTTCACCTTCCTGATCGTCGGCCATGCATCCCACGGCTCATCCGGGGGAGCCGACCGGACCGTCACATGAAGACCCGACCCGGCCCCGCCATCCAGCAGCGACGGCCACCACGACGCAGTCTCAGCCGGAGCCCTCGTGCCGATTAGGAACAAGCGCTGCCCCTCCCGCTTGCCCAACGACTGGCGCAACGCATCCCACATCAACGCCCCACCACGTGTTTCCCAGGACCCAGGTTCGTCCGCGAGGATCGTCGAGAACTGCGCCAACCCCATCGCCCGCTTCCCAGACGACGACAGCACCCGCAGCTTCGTGTTCGTCTCCCGGTGGGTCACCGCCAGTCTTTGCCCCGAATCCAGGTAGCGGTAGTTGTCATTGTCCTCCTCAGCACCTCCCCGCAACGCCTCCCGAACGAAGTTCAGCAGAACCCTGCTCTGCTCCAGGCTGGCGGACACAGCCAACGTCTCGATACCGCGCTCGAACGTCGGCGACCCCGGCGTGATCGCCAACGCCGCCAACTGCCCCGCCAACCACGTCTTCGCCCCACCCCTCGGAATCGACAACGCCGCGATCTGGATGTCGGGCGCATACGCGGCCCGGATCCAATCCGCATGAAACCGCAGCACCGGCACCCGCCGGCGCAGCTCACGAACTACCGCAGAACCAAGTGCATGCACAGATGCCTACCCCACCGATCTTGCGCCCCTAGCGGCGCGCTGGCGGTGCCATATCGGCCGTGACGGCGCTGGCGGGTGGTCCGCTGACGGGTCGGTGCTGGATGAATTGGGCCGGGCCGGTGTAGGTGCCCGGCTCGATCTGCTGGCCTGAGCGGCGGGCGTGCTGGCGGCGTGTCGCTGCGGCTATGCGGCATGACGCTGAGCAGTACCGCTTGGTGGTGACGCGTCGGCCGTTGGCGCCGACCGCGGGAAACGGGAACCGTCCTTGGCAGAACCAGCATGTGCCGGGAGGCGGCGGCGGGCTGCTCGGCGGGGTGAGCGAGATGACTCGGCGGGGTTTGGTCATGATGTGGCCCTTGGTTGGTCGGGTGGTGGTGTCCTGGGCGAGTGTCCTGTCCAGTGTCCCGCCCTTAAGGGGGTTGGGACACTGGGACACTCGCACCGTCCCAGTGTCCTGGGACACTCATGGGACACTGGGACGGTCATGGGAGGAGGCTGCGGCCGGTCTCGGTGATCGAGTGCTTCAAGCTGTTGCGGGGGCCGTCCTCGCGGGTGATGAGGGCCAGCTCCACCGCCACCAGCAGGGTGTCCTGGATGGCTGTCTTGGTGAACACGCCGGGCTTGTGGACGCGGGCGATGATCTGGCGGGTGGTGAGCCCGTCGGTGGCGGCGCACACGGCGAGGATCGGTCCGGTGGGGTCGGCGGGATCACCGGTGGCGGGGTCGTCGGTTTGCGCGTGTGGGCCGATGTCGAGCCGGAACGCTCCGGTGGCGAGGTCGTAGCCGCCGCGGACGGTGGCGATGGCGCCGTGCGGGCCGTCGGCGTCGATGTGGCCGTGGCGGTCGGGTTTGGCGATGTAGAGGTGCACGTAGCCGCCGCGGTCTGGCCCCCAGCACGTCGACACGGGCCGCTTACCGTGCTTGCGGTGCCCGACGACGTGCAGCGCGAAATCGGCGGCGGCGGACTTGGCTGAGCTGCCGCGGCTCGATATGGCTACGAGGTCGTCGGCGAAGTGCTTCGCGACGTGATCGACGGCGACGACGAGGCAGGCCCGGTCGGTGAAGCGGGTCACGTTGCTGCTGAGCCACATCTCGGCCTCATCTGCGTCGTTGGTGGAGCCGCCGGCACGGCTCACGGTGTCGATGATGAGCACGCCTTCGGTGAGCCAGTGCTCGGACCATTCGCGGTGCTCGAACAGGTAGTCGAGGGTCACGCTGCGGAATCGGTCGGGGTCGCGGATCACGTCGTCTGTGAGGCCGAGCATTCGGAGCCGGTGGTGCAGGCCCCGCTGGTGGCCTTCCAGCCGCAGGTAGACGGTGCGCCGCCCGGCGTGGAGTGCTTCGACGGTGGCGCGTTGGGCGAGCCAGCTCTTGCCGGAGCCCCAGGCGCCGAGGATCTCGACGTGGCCTTCGCCGGGGATGAGCGGGTGGTCGTCGTCTCGGGTGAGCAGCGGCGGTGGCGGGTCGGGGTAGTCGCCCCACGCGGGGAACATCTCCCAGTAGGTCGGCTCGTGGTCGGGTTCGTCGCGTTCGTTCGCGGCGACGACCCGCAGCGGTGGCGGCTCGGGCAGTGGCTCCGCTTCGGGCCTCGGCGGTGCTGGCTGAGTCTTGTGCGGGCAGTCAGCGCCGCAGGCGCTCTTGTGGATGCTGCGGACTTGTCCGGCGGTGAGACCGAAGCGGGCTGCCACGGTGCCGCGTTTCTCGCCGTTGTGGAGCGCTTCGACGATCTGCTCGTGGCGGTCTTGGTCGGTGGTCGTCGCCGGGGCCTTCGGTGTGGGCGGGGCCTCCGGTGCGGGCGGCGGGTGGCCGGTGCCCGGCGGGGCGGCTGTCCGCGGGGCTCGGCTCATGGCTTCAACCTCGGCGCGGGTCGGCTGCCGCGGAGCGGGCCTGGATTCGGGCATCACGCTGTCGGGTGGTCGCCGGTTGCTCGGGGCCGCGACTGGAGCCACGCCTCGATCTCGGACGTGGGCCAGCGCACGGCGCGGACGCCGACGCGGAGCGGTTCGGGGAACCGCCCGGCTCGCATGAGCCGATAGATCGCTGAGCAGCTCAGGCTGGTGCGGGCTTCGACCTCCGGCCGTGTCAGCAGCCGATCAATTGGGGGTGCGTTGCTAGTCATGCCAGCACGTTGCCCGGCGTTACGCGGCAGCGTCACCCTACGGATTCTCGGATTCCGTTAGGACGCCAAGATGGGATCCCGTTCGGCCCAGGCTCCTTCGACGGTCTTGTAGTTGACGCCCCAAGCCTCAGCGACCACATCACAACCAGACCGGGGTGGGGATGTCTCGTTGCGGGTCGGGCGCAACCCGAAACGCTGCCGCAGGTCGTAGACGGCCAGGTACATCCGAACCTGCCGCTCCTGTGTCGTCTGCGCGCCCTTCGTCGGTCGGGGCCGGGCACCGGCGAGCACGTCCGCCGTCCATTCAGCGAGTTGCGGTGGAAGCGGCTCACCTGAGCGGAGCGCGTCCTGCGCTATCAGGCTCACCGCGTTCCAGGCGAGCTTGGCGCTGCCCGAACGGTCGATCAGTTCGCCGAGCCGGGCAGGACGGGCACCTTCGGGGAGGCTCTTGTAGTAGTAGGCCAGCCCGTTGGCCGCGTCTTTCCACAAGTCGCGCTTGTGGTCTACGTAGTTGCGGCGGACGTACTCCACCAGCCCAGCTAGGTCATCCACGGCCCGCCTCCACGAAGTCTGCCCATTGCTGCATGACTGCGCGGCGCTGGTCGAATAGGTCGGCGGTGCGCAGGTAGGCGTGCTCAACTTGGTTGCCGAGAGTGTGCGCCAGCGTGGCCTCAGCGACCGCCCACGAAGCGGTCGAGCATTCGAGCAGCCATTGCCGCAGTGACGTGCGGAACCCGTGGGCGGATGAGTCGATGCCGTTGGTGCGGAGCACCTTCAGCAGCGCTTGCCATGACAGCGGCTCGCCGGGCCGTAGCGGACTCGGGAAGATCAGCCCGGAGCCGTCATCGAGCGGCCGGGCGGCTGCGAGCACGTCGAGCGCTTGGCGGCTGAGCGGCACCCGGTGCTCGGTGCCGCCCTTCATCCGGTGGCCGGGGATGGTCCACGTCTCGGCGTTGATCTCATCCCAGCGAGCGCCGCGGGCCTCGCCGCTGCGAACGCCGGTCAGGATCAGGAACAGCAGCGCCAGCTTGGACGCGTCGCACGCCTTCGATCCGGTGATGGCCGCGACCGCCGCGGGAACTTCGGCGTAGGTGACGGCCCGCTGGTGGTTCGCGACCTTCGGCATGGCGGGCAGCGCGGCGTCGATGCCCTCACCGGCCGCGTTGGATGCGATGTGCTCGTGGTGGGCCATGACGTAGGCGAGCGTCTTGCGGATGCGCTGGCGGACCCTGCGGGCTGTCTCGGGCTTGTCGTGCCAGATCGGGGTCAGCACCGCGAGCACGTCGGCGCGGCGGATGCGGTCGGCCTGCATCCCCCACAGCGGCGCAGCGTGCCGTCGCAGAGAGTCGAGCCACTCGCGGGAGTGGTCGCCGTTGCGCCAGCGCGGCGCGTTCATCGCGTGGACCGCCGCGGCGGCTTCTCCGAACGTCGGCACCTTCGGCCCGCGGGCGGCGGGGTCGTCGCCACCGGCCACGTCGGCCCGCAGTTCGGCCAGCTTGCGTCGGGCTTCCGCCAGGGTGACGGTCGGGTAGCCGCCGATGCCGATGTCTTTCTGTTTGCCGTCGATGGTGAGCCGCACCACCCAGGAGCGGCGCCCGTTGGGCTTCACGACGAGCGCCAGCCCGCCACCGTCGGAGTGCTTGCCGGGCGGGGCGTGCTCGGCGGTCTTGGCGTTCAGTTTCCGATGGGTCTTTGACATGGCCTGGTTCCCTTCGCCAGTTCCCTAATCGCTAGGGAACTCAGGCTAACACTAGGGAACTCACGGGAAGGTACTTTCTCAGAAAGGGCCTCTGACCTCATGTTTTAAGAACTCGGGGGAACGTCAGACATGTTCTAGAGTGGAGCTAAGGGGAATTGAACCCCTGACCTCTTCCATGCCATGGAAGCGCTCTACCAACTGAGCTATAGCCCCGAGGATGCCGACAGGCTACCGGCTGGCCGCCGGCGAACCCAACGATCGGGCAGTCAGGCGGCCTTGATCTCCTCGATGATGGGGCCCCAGCGCTGGGCGTCTCGCACGCCGGCGTAGAACTGCAGCCGGTCGAGCGAACCCCCGAAACGCTCGGCGATGCGGGCCGGAACGTCGGGCGGGTCGGCGACGATGGCGAAGGCCTCCAGCATGTCATCGTCGATCACGTCGCCCATGTCGCTCCAGCGCCCCTGCTTCGACAGGCGGTTGAGCTCGGTCTGGGCGTCGCCCCAGCCGTGGTGCTCGAGCACTCCCCGGTAGGCGGGCGTGGACCCGTAGAAGGCGATCTGCGTGCGGGTCTTGGTCGCCTGCGCGGCGATGTCGTCGTCGCGGAAGCCCGACACCACGAACACCGGCATGGACATCTGGAACTGCGACCGGTCCCGCCCCGACTCGGCCAGCCCGGCCTCGACATTGGGCAGCGTCACCGCCCTCAGGTACTCGGCGGTCTGGAAGGCGTGGCAGACCAGCCCGTCGGCGGCGCGGCCCGCCACCCTGGTCATCAGCGGCCCCACGGCCGAGATCAGAATCGGCGGGGGCGGCACGTCTATGGGGCCGGGGCTGAACATGGGCGTCATCAGCGTGTGGCGGTAGAAGTCGCCCCGGAAGTTGAGGCGCTCGCCTGTCTGCCATGCCTCCCAGATGGCCCGGATGGCTCCGATCATCTCCTCCAGCCGGGCCGCGGGGCGCGACCAGGGCATGGAGAACCGCTTGGTGATGTGGGGCTGGATCTGGCTGCCCAGCCCCAGCAGGAACCGGCCCCCCGACAGGGCCTGCAGGTCCCAGGCGGTG
>JAKZWH010000108.1:0-4139 GCA_047515615.1 Acidimicrobiales bacterium
TGGGCTGGGTGTCGGTGGTGGCCATGCCGGTCCTGGTCCGCCACCTCAGCGCCGCCCAGCTCGCCCTGATCCTGGCCGGCGGGTTCGCCTACACGCTAGGGATGGTCGTCCTGTGGCGGCGGTGGCCCGATCCGCGGCCTCGGCGCTTCGGCTACCACGAGGTCTGGCACCTGTTCACCATCGTGGCCGCCGCCTTGCACTTCGCGGCCGTCGCCTCAGTGGTCCGCTGAACCCGACCGTTGAACCAGATCGCCTCGCAGCCAAGAATCCAATCTGGGGCTACCGCCGCATCCACGGCGAACTGCTCGGGCTCGGCCACACCATCGCAGCGTTAACTAACTGGCAGATCGCGATCGAAGGTGACGTGGTCCGGCGACGCTGTCATTGAGGCACACCGCTGGCTGCATGAGGAACTGCCGGTCACCGAGGAGATGTTCGAGCGGTGGCTTGAAATCCTCGACACGACGCTCGACACCGGCTGGAGGGGGCCGCACACCGAGCAGATCCGGCGGCGGGGCTACGGCTTGGCTTGGGCAATGGCGCACCGCCTCGCGGGCGTCAAGCTCGCCCGGCCCGCGTGGGCGGCCGACGGCTAGCTCCGCTCGTAGAACTGGACGTAGAACTTTGCGCTCGCGCCGGGCTCGACGTGGTGGTGGACGCGGGGAACGATCGGGACTCGACTACCGGGCGTAGCGACAATCCGCCGCGGCGTCTCGTCGACGAAGAGCACCGAGCCGGCGAGCACGACGAGTTCGGCCCACGTGGTCGTGACGTGTGCTCTCGTGAGCGCGGCAGGCACCGTGTCGAGGCTGAATGTGGGTGTGCGGCGCCCTTTGACCGCTGTCGCGGGGATTCTCGGCCGGTCGCCGCTCTCGCAGCCGGCGTCTGTCATGGATGGCTCTCCGGTCCTTGAAGGGTATGCACCCTACGACACGCCGCCTGACCAGCCACGACACCATTTCGGGCACCCACACGCCGGTTCAGCGACCGTGGAGCGAGCTCCTGCGGAGGACCCGTCGGCTGGCCGACGTGAAGATTCGGGTGATGCCTGACTACGGGCTCTTGGAGTTGAACAGAGGGCCGAGGGCGACGACAGCTACGTGGATGGTCCGCTGGAGCGGGTGTACCTGGTCGAGAACCAGCGCGCCGGAACGGAGAGCACACTGCGAGGCTCTGATCCAATCGATACACGTAGTCCATCATTAGCTATCACCACGTTGCATTTATAGTATGCGATTGATAACTGTGATGTCATGACTAGGAACAAGACCGTGATGGTCCGGCTCAGTGATGAGGAACACCAGCGTCTCTCGGTGGTGGCGAGCGGCCAGGGAGCGACGCTCGCGGGGTACCTACGCGCGGCGGCGCACCAACAGCTAGCCGCTGGCGCGGGGCCCGCGCAGCACCACGCGACGCAGCAGCCCCTGACCGCCCAGCGGCAGCCCGCCCGCGCCTTGGCGGTGCTCATAGACGCCGACAACGCTCAGGCGACGCGGCTGGGGCCGGTGCTGGCCGAAGCCGCCAAGCACGGCATCGTGACGCTGCGACGCATCTACGGCGATTGGACGTCACCGCAGATGTCGCAGTGGAAACAAGCGATCCAGAGCCACGCCGTGCAGCCAGTGCAGCAGTTCCGCAGCGTCTCGGGCAAGAACTCAACGGACATGGCGCTTGCCATAGACGCCGTGGACCTGCTGCACACAGCCGACCTCGGAGGCATCTGCATCGTGTCCAGCGACAGCGACTTCACTCGTCTCGCGACCCGCATCCGCGAGCAGGGGCTGCTCGCCATGGGCATCGGCCGGCGCGACACCCCCAAGGCGTTCGTGACCGCCTGCGAGATATTCGTCTACACGGACAACCTGCATCGCCTTGAGCCCGCAGCGGCCAGCAGGGAGCGGACCCCTGCCGCGGGCACCGCCGAGACCCGCCCGGAGCGTCTCGGGGAGGTCCCCGAGTGGGACCCCAACTCGGGCACAGCCGAAGCCGAGTGGACAGACATGGTCACCGACGCGGTCGCGCTCGCCCAAGAGGAGGACGGCTGGGCACTACTGAGCCGGGTCGGGAACCTGCTACGACAGATGGACCCGGCATTCGACCCGCGCAGCTACGGCATGCCCGGCCCCCGGCTATCGCCGCTGGTGAAGTCACGGCCCGACCTGTTCGAGATCATCTGGGGCGCTGATAGCCACCCGATGATCAGAGTCCTCAACGACGAGCAGCCCTAGAGCCCCCGACTGTGGGTGCCGGAAACTCGGCCGTGGTCGTTGACCTGTCGCGATGCGGGCCGATGCTGAGTCCTCGTGTACCGCATCATGTACCGATTCCTGGTCCAGGATGGGGCGCGAAACCCCTGGTCAGCGCCCACGACCGAATCATGGGCACCCACAGGGTGGAAGACCTGACCGTCGAGCGGATTCATAGACTTTCCGCAGGTCTGACATGATCGGGCTGAGCTGGCCATGTATTGGTCATCATGTCCAGGTCACCTGTACTCGGGCTCGATCCCCTCATGCGGCCGCACTCTCCGCAGATGCGACCGGACCGATGGCGGCGGCCCTCGGCACCGGCGCCCGGCCCGACCCGGCGGCGTGACCCGAGGACTGTCGAGGCCGCGCTGGACGACAACGGCCGTGGTGTTGGTGAGCAGGTCGAAATGAGAAGGAGGTGGCGGCATGTGGTCGCAGCTTCGCGATGCAGGGCGGTGGCGGCGTGAGCCGTTCGGAGCGTTGAGAGGCGGTCGGGCCCGGCTGGTCGCGGCTGTCGTGTTGTCGATGACTGTCGTGGCGTGGACGGCGGCTGGAACGGCGTCGGCTGCGGCGGCCGGCGGTGACAGTTCCGCGGTGACGATCCGGTTCTGGCCGAATGGCTACACGGCGGTGGAGGGTGCCGATCCCGCCATGGTCAGGCTCGTGCTGAGCGAGCCCCTCGACCGGCGCTTGGAGGTGCCGGTCACGTGGACCTTGGCAGCCAATCTGGGGCCGGGCGAGTTCTTTCCCCTCTCAGAGCTTGTCGTGTTCGAAGCGGGTGAGACTTCGAAATCCTTTGCGGTGACCGCGGTCCACGACGGCGTGGCCGAACCGTTCGAGTTCGTCACCTTCGGTGTGATCGAAGACCTTCCAAGCGATGTGCGCCTGGTCCATCCCACCTACGCCGTCGTGACGTTTGAGGATCTTGTCCCGGTGACGGCATTCTTCGGAGCGAACTCGTACACGGCCGCGGAGGGCAGCCCGGCAGCCGAAGTCACGGTGAGGCTGAGTCCGGCGCCCAATCGTCGGGTAGTGGTGCCGATCACGGCGGGGCACTTGGGCGGCGCCGATGGGGGCGACCATTCGGCGGTTCCGGCGAGCCTGACCTTCGAGCGCGGCGAGACCTCGAAGTCCTTCGGGGTGACGGCGTTCGACGACAGTCACGACGACGACGAGGAATTCGTGCTTCTGGGGTTCGGGCCGCTGCCGGTCGGGGTGACCCTGGGCGGGCTCGGCGTCGCGTTCGTCGCGTTGGACGACGATGACCTGCCCGAGGTGGACATGCGCTTCAGCGAGGCGTTCTATGAGGCGGTCGAGGGCGGCGACGCCGCTCGCGTGACGGTGGTGCTGAACACAGCTCCCGAGCGCCGGCTGGTGGTGCCGATCAGGGTGTACGAACGCAATGGCGCGACCCCCTCGGACTATTCGACGGTTGAGAGCCTGACCTTCGAGAGCCACGAGACCTCGAAGTCGTTCCGTGTGACCGCGACCGACGACCGTGCAGCCGACGACGGCGAGTTCCTTTTAGTGGAGTTCGGGCCGCTGCCGACCGGGGTTGCCCTAGGCGGCCTGGCTGCCGTCACCGTCGTGCTCCAAGACAACGATGCCTAGCCATTGTGTCGACCCTCACGCCATTTCTTGCACCTACCCCATACCGCGGCGACCCCACCGGCTGAACGGCACCCAGCGAGGGGAGCACCAACCCCACGCGCACAGGTTGCCCCTGCTGGGCTCGGAGCGCTCCCGGCGACCCCTGCAGTAGGCTCAAAGCGTGAACATCAACGTCAAAGCAGACAAAACAAGCATCGCTAACTAAGGGGCTGAGCGGATAGGCGTTCATTTGGGGCTCCAGCGGTCTCGGTAGGTGAGTAGTTTGCCGACGATGAGCAC
>JAKZWH010000109.1:0-10387 GCA_047515615.1 Acidimicrobiales bacterium
GCCTCGTAGTAGTGGTTGTCGGCGTCGAAGGCGGTGAAGCCCAAAGCTGTCATCAGACGCCTCCCGGGCGTGCGGGCTGGCGCGCCACTCTACGAGCCGGTGCGCGGGTACAGGAACCGCACCGTCGCCACGGCCAGCGCGGCGCCGACACACTGCATGGCCACGAACATCGGCGCCGAGGCCGGCTCGATGCCTGCGAAGGTGTCCGACAGGGTGCGGGCCGCGGTCACCGCAGGATTGGCGAACGACGTGGAGGCCGTGAACCAGTACGCCGCGCCGATGTAGGCGGCCACCGCCCCGGCCACCAGCTGCCCGCGTCCGCTGCGCATCAGCATGAACACCACCAGCACCAGGCCGTACGTGGCCACAACTTCGGCCAGCCACAAATGGGAACCGTCGCGGGCCTTGGTGGAGACGTTCACGGCGTCGAGATCGAACATGAGGTTGGCCAGGATCGTCCCGAACACGCCACCGGACAGTTGGGCCGCGATGTATGGGACCACCTCAGCCCATCTGCGGTCGCCGAGAGCCGCCTCCGCAAGGGTCACAACCGGGTTGAAGTGCGCCCCCGAAACGGGACCGAACATGTAGATGATGACCAGCAGCACGCCCGCGGTGGCCGCGGCGTTGGCCAGCAGCACCACGCCGAGGTCCTCGCTGAGGCGCTCGGCCATGATTCCCGAACCGACCACGCCAGCGAGCAGGAAGCCCGTCCCGACGAACTCGCCGACCAGTGCCCTCGGCCGCACGGGGCACACTCTAGAGAGGTCGGGCCAACACACCGCCCACCACCCCCTAGCCTCCGGTTGGATGGGACTTGCTGATCGCTGCCCCGGCCCCCTGGCGGGCGTTGCCGTAGGGATTGCCCTGCTGGCGGCCTGTAGTAGCGGACCCACCAACGGCGAAGAGGAGCTGACCGACCCCGCCGCGGCAGTAGCCGCGTCCGACCCCGCGGGAACAACCGACGTGGTGGTGGCGCTCGCGGCCGGCAGCGGGGCCGAGGAGGATCCCGGCGACAGCGACGGCGGCGACGACGCTGGATCGACCGAACTGGGACCGATAGATCCGCTGGACATCCCCGGCGAGATCATCAGCGAGTACAGCCTCGTCGAGGGAGATTGCTTCAACCGGCTGGAGGGACTGCAATCGGGTCGCCGGCTGGCGATCACAGCCCGAGTCGGCTGTGATCAGGCCCACTGGGCCGAGGTGTACCACACCTTTGAGCTGGACGCGCCGCACCCGGCGGTCTACCCGGGCGACGACGCCGTGCGCGGCTACGCGCTGCGATTGTGCTACGAGCAGTTGGAGGCGTTCGTGGGGGAGGCCTACGAGTTGTCGGTGTATGAGATCGGGGTGTTCACACCCAATCGCACCAACTTCGAGCACGAAGTGGCCCGCTACCGTGGCGTCCACTGCTGGCTGTACCACACCGACGACCTGCCGCTGTCGGACACGGCTCGGGGCACGGCCCGATGACCGAGCCCATCGATCCGGTCCTTGACCGGCGGCACCGCCTGGCCCGCTGGTCGTCAACGGGACGGCGAGCGGGATACGGAATGTACGGCCTGTCGCTGGCCGCCTTCGCGGTTGGCCTGGCGACCGGCTTCACTACCGCGCCAGCCACGATCGCGACCGTCGCACTGCTGGCCGGCTCGGTGCTCCTCTTGCCGTCGATCATCGTCGGCTACGGAGTCAGGGCGGCCGATCGAGCCGACCGGGAGGACGACTGGTAGCTCCGCCGCGCGGCGCGTCAGGCGGGCGGCAGGTCCGGCGAGATGTCGATGGGTGGGTCGGCCAGGTCGCCGGCCACGAGTGCGGGGCGGAACTCCCGCAGCCGGGCGGGCACGGTGGGTTCGCTGTTGGCCAGCAGCTCGTCGAGAGTCCACCAGCGCGCGCCGATGAAGGCAGCCGCCTCGATCGCCTCGAGGCCGCGGGGTCGGAACTCGCCGCCGTCGCACCAAGCCACATAGATCCGCTCGTGCGACTCGAAGCGCATGCCCGAGAAGGTGTACTCCACGTACTGGGTCCATACGCAGGGCCCCATCTCCACGTCGGTGATGCCGGTCTCCTCGCACAGCTCCCGCCGGCATGCTGTCGCCGGGTCCTCGCCGTAGTCGACGCCGCCGCCGGGGATCTCCAGCCACTCCGCCTTGTGAGGATCGATCGGATCCTCGGAGCGGATCAGGAACACCCGCCCGGCGCCGTCGAGCAGCACGCAGCGGGCCGCCGGGCGCCGGATTACGAACGACATAGGCAGCCGACGCTACCGGCGCCCCGACGTTCAGGGCTCAGATCGGGGCGGGACGGTGCCTCACCGCGGAAAAGACCTCGATCATGAGCGGCGTGTCACTGCGGGGCTCGCCGTCGACTGAGGCGACCCCGTCGGCGATGAGGCTGAACCCGTCGGCCGCGGGGGCCCACAGCACCACCACATCCGGCCGAGCGACGGCGTTGGCGGCCGCGCCGCGGCCCACCACGGCTTGGATCACGCCCCGGGCGTCGATGTCCACCTTCACATGGATGACCCGGGTTCGCCCGTCGTCTCCGACCGTCAGCACGAAGGCGGTCGGTCCGTGCTCGGCCGCAACCGAGGCCAGATCCTGAGGCTCCACGGCAATGCTCACCGCCCAGACGCTACCCGTGGATGCAGCAGCCGGCCCTAGCCGGGGCGCAGGGCGGCCATTAGATCGCCCCGGGCGCCGTAGCTCACATCGGAGACACCAACGAAGCGGGCTAAGTCGTGCAGGTGCGGCCGTAGCCGGTCAGCAAGCGCGCCACGGACGACGCCGGGCTCGGTGAACGCGCCCTGCACCCGCAGGATCCCGCTCGCCCGGTCGGTCCTGAGGTCGAGTCGGGCCACCAGTTCCTCACCGTCCAGTACAGGCAGCACGTAGTAGCCGTAGACGCGCTTGTTCGCCGGGACGTAGATCTCGATGCGGTAGTCGAAGCCCCACAGCCGCAGCGCCCGGGCCCGGTTCCACACCACCGGATCGAACGGCGACAGCACCGTCACCGCTTCCACGGCGCGTGGCAGTCTCGCGGCCGGGTGCATGTAGGCGGGCTCGCGCCAGCCCTCCACCGTCACAGTCTCGATCGCGCCCGCCTCGACCAGCTCGCTCACGCGGGCCCGGCCCTCGCGCACCGGCAGGCGGTAGTAGTCGATCAGGTCGCCGGCGGTGCCCACACCCAGCGCCCCCGCCGAACGCACCAGCAGTTCCCGCTGGGCCTCCTCGGCGCTGGGTGTGGGCCGGGCGAGGACCTCGGCGGGCACGATCCGCTCCAGCAGGTCGAACTCCTTCACGAAATTGCCCCGCCGCCGGATGCCCACCGCGCCGATCCGGAACAGCCAGTCCAGCGCCATCGAACCCAGCGACCGGCCTCCCCACCATTCGCCGTCACGGCGGCGGGGATCGGCCAGCTCGCCCGCGGTCAGCGGGCGCTCAGCCACCTGGGCCAGCACGTCGGCCACATAACCGGTCTCGCGCTCAGCCAAATCCACCAGGCCCTTCCAGGTATCGCCCTGCTCGGCTCGCCGCTTGTGCCAGCGCAGCAGGGGCTCGTCGCCCACCGGCATCAGGGAGGCCTCGTGGGCCCAGGCCTCGAACCACTCGTCGTCGGCGTACGCGATCCGCTCCAGCAGCGCCCGGTCGTAGCAGCCCAGGCGGGAGAAGGGCGGCAGATACTGGGTGCGGACCACCACCGGCACCGAGTCGAGCTGTAGCAGCTTGAGCCGACCCATCACCCGGCGCAGATGGCGGCGGTCGACGGTGCCCGCGGGGGCAGGATCGGTGAATCCCTGGGCGGCGAGCGCGATCCGACGGGCCTGCGAGATCGACAGCCGCCGCGGGCTCACACCACGAGCGTGATCATGCGGCCGGGCACGTAGAGCCTCTTGCGCAGGTCCCTGCCGCCCACGTGGGCGGCCACGTTCGGCTCGGCCAGCGCCGCGGCCACCGCGGTCTCCTCGTCGGCGTCGACCGCGAGCGTCACCCGGCCCCGCAGCTTGCCGTTCACCTGGACGGGCACCTCCACAGTGTCGGTCACCAGCAGCGCCGGATCGGCGACGGGGAACTCGGTTTGCGTCACCGAGCCGGCGCCAGCGCCGTGCAGGCGGTGCCACAGCTCCTCGGCGAAGTGCGGCACCAGCGGCGCCAACATCCGCGCCAGCGTTTCGGCCACTTCCCGGGGCGCTCCCTCGCCCCGCCGGGTGAGCTCGTTGTTGAGCTCGGTCAGCTTGGCGATGGCGGTGTTGAAGCGCATGCCCTCCATGTCGGAGCGCACACCGTCGATGGTGCGGTGCAAAAGCCGCAGCAGTTCGTCGTCGGCCCGGTCGTCGCTCACTCGGAGCGCGCCGGTCTCCTCGTCCACGACGTTGCGCCACACCCTCTGCAGCACCCGCTGGGAGCCCACCACCGAGCGGGTCTCCCAGGGCCGGTCCTGATGGATCGGGCCCATGAACATCTCGTAGAGGCGCAAGGTGTCGGCGCCGTAGGAGGCGTACATGTCGTCGGGGGTGACCGAGTTCTTGAGCGACTTGCCCATCTTGCCGAGCTCGCGGGTGACCGGTTGCCCCTCGTGGGTGAACCCCTGCTGCGGGGAGCCCTGCACCTCGTCGGCGGCCACGTACACCCCTCTGGAGTCCTTGAAGGCGTAGGCCTGGATGTAGCCCTGGTTGACGAGGCGCTTGAACGGTTCGAGCCCGCTGACGTGGCCGAGGTCGTGGAGCACCTTGTGCCAGAACCGGGCGTAGAGCAGGTGCAGCACGGCGTGCTCGACGCCGCCCACGTACAGGTCCACTCCGCCCACGCCGCCGGGGTCGGGATCGGCCATCCAGTAGCGCTCCACGTCGGGGGCGACCAGATAGTCGTCGTTGCCAGGATCGAGGTAGCGCAGGTAGTACCAGCACGACCCCGCCCACTGGGGCATGGTGTTGAGTTCGCGGCGGTAGCGGCGGGTGCCCTGGCCGAGGTCCAATTCGACGCTCACCCAGTCGGCCACCCGGCCCAGGGGCGGCTCCGGCTCGGAGTCGCGGGCCAACTCCCTCGGCGCCCAGTCCACCAGCTCGGGCAGCTCGACCGGCAGCCGGTCCTCGGGCAGGGCGACCGGGCCGTGCTCGTCGTGCACGACCGGGATCGGTTCGCCCCAGTACCGCTGCCGGCTGAACAGCCAGTCCCTCATCCTGTAGTTGACGGTGGGACGGCCGAACCCGGCCTCCTGCAGTTTCTCAAGGATCAGGGCCTTGGAGGCCCCCACGTCCAAGCCGTCGAGGAAGCGGGAGTTGATGGAGGGCCCGTCGCCGGTGTAGGCCAGTTCGGCGGGATGGTCGGGCGGGGGCTGCACGGTGCGGACAACCGGCAACCCGTAGGCCTCGGCGAACTCGCGGTCGCGCTGGTCCTCGCCGGGAACGCCCATCACCGCGCCGGTTCCGTAACCCATCAGCACGTAGTCGGCGATGAACACCGGAACCCATTTGCCGATCAAGTCCTCGCGGTCGGGCGCGGTGAGAGGGACCTGCGCCAGGACGCCGAGGAAGATCCCGGACTTGGAGTCGCTGCGGTCGGCGTCGCTCTTCTCGGCGGCTCGGGCCCGGTAGGCAGCCACCGCCTCCGACGGCGTGGCCGCCCCGCCAGTCCAGGAGTCGGGGGTCCCCGAAGGCCAGGAGTCGGCCGTCAACTCGTCCACCAGCGGATGCTCGGGCGCCAGCACCATGTAGGTGGTGCCGAACAGGGTGTCGGGCCGGGTCGTGAACACGTCGATGGTGCGCGCCAGGCCGGACAGCGACTCGCGAGCCCGGAACGAGATCAGCGCGCCCTCGGAGCGGCCGATCCAGTTGCGCTGCATGGTCTTGACCGATTCGGACCAGTCGAGGAGGTTGAGATCCTCCAGCAGGCGGTCGGCGTAGGCGGTGATTCGCATCATCCACTGCTTGAGCGGGCGCTTGAACACCTCGTGGTTGCCCCGCTCGGAGCGGCCCTGGGCGGTGACCTCCTCGTTGGCCAGCACCGTGCCCAGCGCCGGGCACCAGTTGACCGGGGCGTCGGCCACATAGGCCAAGCGATAGCTGTCGATGAGCCGGCGGCGGTCCGCCTCCTTAAGCGCGTCAAACCAACGCTTGCCGCCTAGCCGGGGACGAACACCAGGCGGGCGCAGCCCCTCCCGCGGAACGCGGAGACCCTGCCTGAATTCATGTTCCAACTCGGAGATGCGACGTGCCTTGCCTGCGTCGGAGTCGAACCAGGAGTTGAAGATCTGCAGGAAGATCCACTGGGTCCAGCGGTAGTAGCCGACGTCGGTGGTGGCGATGCTCCGGCGCTTGTCGTGGCCCAGCCCCAGCCGGTCGAGCTGGCGGCGCATGTTGGCGATGTTGGCCTCGGTGTTGATGCGGGGGTGCTGGCCGGTCTGGCGGGCATGCTCCTCGGCCGGGAGCCCGAACGCGTCGAAGCCCATCGTGTACAGCACGTTGAAGCCGCACATGCGCTTGAAGCGCACGTACACATCGGTGGCGATGTAGCCCAGCGGATGGCCCACGTGCAGCCCCGACCCCGACGGGTACGGGAACATGTCCATGACGAACAGCTTGGGACCAGCCGAACTCCCGGGCCTGTCCGCTCCGGCTGCGAGCTCACCAGCAGGGTTGGGCGTGTGGTTGACGCCATCGGCTTCCCAGCGTTCCTGCCAGCGGGCTTCGATCTCGGCCGCGAGCGTCGCGTTGTAGCGATGGGGAGGTATTTCGGCCTCGGGCCCGTCGGCGGGCGGGGTGGCGGGCACGGGGATCAAGGCTACGCGGCCATTTCCCAGCCGGGCCGCCCAATCCGCTCGTCGGAGCCGGACGCGGCCGCGACTCGCGTCGGAGCCTCGGGACCGGAGGTACCGTCGGGCGATGACCGGTCTCGCCTTGGCCTGCCTGTGGGTCTCCGGGGCTGCGGCGCTGGCCACCGCGGCCGCAAGCGTTTGGTCTCTGCGCCTCGCAAGGGTGGCTTCGGTGGTGATGGCCGCCGGTGCAGTTCTACCGACGATCGTGTTGGGCAAGGCGCTGTGGACCCTCGACTTGTCCCTGACATACGTCGCGGACCACGCACGATCGGGCCTCTCTGGACCCTTCAGGCTGGCCGGCCTCTGGGGCGGGGCCAGCGGGTCGCTGCTGCTGTTCACGAGCATGGTCGCCGCCGCGGTGGCCGCGATGGTCTGGACTCAGCCGCCCGCCACGGCGCGAAGCTCCGCGGTGTGGGGCTCGCTGAGCGTCGCGGTGCTGACCGGAGCGGTCCTGGGCACCGCCAACCCGTTCGGGCGGCTGGACATCCCGGCCATCGCCGGCGCCGGGCTGCAGCCCATCCTGGAGCATCCCGCCATGATCTACCACCCGCCCCTGCTCTATCTGGGTCAGGTGTCCACCATCGTGCCGTTCATCTTGGCGGTGGCGGCTCCGCTCGATGCCAGGCGGCGCAGAGCGCTGCGGTGCTGGCTCGGTCTCAGCCTGGGGCTGCTGACGATCGGGCTGGCGACCGGGTCCAACTGGGCGTATGTCGAGTTGGGCTGGGGCGGGTTCTGGGGTTGGGACCCGGTTGAGAACGGGATACTCGCCGCCTGGCTGATGACCGTCGCGGCGATGCACGCCGTCGGCCAGCCCTCGCACGGGCGAGCAATCCGGATGCTGTGCGCTCTGCCGTGGATCCTGGTCCTGGTGTCGGGCGCGGTCACCCGCGGCGGGGTGGGCGGCTCGGTCCACGCCTTCGCCGACGACGAGCGGGTCTCCTGGATCCTGGCCGCGCTAGCCGTGGCCTCTGCCGCGGTGGCGGCATCGGTGCGGGGCGACCGGCGCGACCAGCAGCCCTACCACCGGTGGCTCCGCATCACCTGCGCCGCGCTGACCGCGGCCGCGGCCGCCGCAATCGTGATCGGGGTGCTGTATCCGATCCCTGCACCGGGCCAGCCAATCGTGACCGGCCCCTACTACGCCCGGGTGCTGGCTCCTTTGGCGGTGGTGGGCCTGGGTGCCTGCGCGGTTGCCCTCAGCGGGCGAGCGACCGCGTGGGCGGCGTCGGGAACGCTGGCCGGGGTGATCGCGGCCGCGGCCGCGGGAGCGCGCTCTGCGTTCGCGCTGTGCGTGGCCGCCGGTGCCGGCGCGGTGCTCGTGAGCCTGATCGAGGGGTTTCGTTGGCACGGGCGCCGGCGCTGGCCGATGCGGGTGGGCCACATCGGGTTCGCGGTCCTGCTCATCGGTGTGGCCGGATCCACGCACGCCGACCGGGCCACGTTCGGGCTCGACGTGGGCCAAGAGGTCGACGTCGGAGGCCGGACATTCCGCCACGTCGGCGTCGAGGTGGCCGAGGGGCCGACTCCGGGATCCTCCGCGGTGGTTGCGACGGTCGAGGTGCGCGACGGCGACGCGCTGGTGGCCGTGCTGAACCCCTCGCTGGTGGCCTTCACAGACCGTGGCGTGCTGCTTGCCGAGACCGCTTTGCACTCGGTCCCGGCCCGCGACATCCAGGTGGTGCTGCGGGACGCGACCGATCCGAACCTGGCGTTGTACACCGTGTCGGTCACCCCGCTGGTGATGTGGGTGTGGTGGGGGTCGGTGCTCGTCGCCGGTGCCGGGCTCATGGTCGCATTCGACGCCGCGATGGGCCGCGCCCGGCGGGCTCGAGCTCTCGCCCGAGCCCAACCCTCAGATAGCCAGGGCGGCGCTGGCGAGCAGGTCCGGCCCTAGTCGCGACTGCGCCTGTGGCGGGTCCTCTCCAGCAGGGCCGACAGAGTGCCTGTTTGGGCCGGCTGCTCGGCCTGAGCCAGCTCTTCGAGCAGTCGGGCGTCCTGCTGGGCGGTCGAGTACGGCTCATCGCGGGCCTCGGCGCTGGCCGCATCAGCCTTGGTCCTGCCGCGGCGCAGCTTGATGCGGTGCAGCCCGCGTCGCCCGGGCTCGGTGAGCGGCGCCAGCGTGAGGCGGCTCAGGACAACAGCGGCCACGAACAGCAGCGCGGCGGCCAGCAACAGCCAGTGGGCGAAAGCCACTCGGGAGCGACCGGCCGCCAGCCCGTCAGCGTCGAAGGCCATCGAGGGCTCGATGCCGGCTCGGCCCGATCCGGCTTCGGCAATCCGTGCCAGCAAGGGCCCGTCAGTGACACCGGGCTCGTACTCCCGGCCGTAGGACTGGCTCGCAATCGCGGTGCCCTGGCTGACCGACCCATCTGCGGCAGCCACCGAGGTCCCGACCACGTAGACGCCCGCCTCGTCCACGACCAGTTCGCCGACGAACGTGTCGGGGCCCACCCGGCTCAGCCCGATCTGGCGGCCCATCAGCGCGGGATCGGTGATGCGGGCGGTGGCGGCCGCACTGTCGCCGAAGCCGCCGTCGGCCTCCACCCGGATGCGCAGCAAGCCGTCGTCGACCACCGCAGTGGTGCCGTCGTCGAGCGTCGGGAAGCTGTCTCGGACCACCCTCGACCAGAACCCGACATAGCCGTCCCAACCGGCCCACAGCCGCGACCAGCGCGCCGACGCGTCGCTCGTCCAAGACGTCACCGTGCCGAGACCGACCTGCCAGCGGGCCAGCAGCGGATCGTCGTCGGGCCCGACCTCCAGCAGAGTGACGGCCCGGGGCCGGGCGGTGGTGGCCACGTAGCCCAGCAGCGGCGGGGACTCCTCGAGGTCGGCCACCACCGGCAGCGAAGATGTGACCGTCGGGAAGAACTCGCCCTCGTTGATGAAGTCTCGTGACGCCAGAACGGCCTCGTCCATGATGAGCTGTGGGATCTGCTGGAGGTCCCGGCCCGCGTAGTACCGGCCGCGGCCGGCCTGCGCGACCGCTTCGAGGTCCCCGGCCGCGCCCTCGCCGGTGGCGACGACCGACACGGTGATGCCCTCGCCGGCCAGCGCCGATGCGTCGTCGGCGAGGCCGTCCAGCAGCGCGGGGGCGGTGAACCCGTCGGTGAACAGGATGATGTGCTTGAGCGCGGCGTTGCTCTGGCGCAGCGCGCTGGCGGCCTCCTGAAGCGAGCCTGACGGGTTGGTGCCGCCGTCGGGGTTGAGCGTGGCCAGGCCCTGGTTGACGACGTCTTGGGCGGGGAGCTTCTGGAGGTCGATCACCCATCGCTCCTCGACGTCGAACGCGAGCACGCCGATCTCGTCGTTGGAGCCCAGCGCGGCGATGGTGCGAGCGGCCGCGGCCCGGGAGATGTCGGTCTTGTTGACGCCGCCGTCGAGGCGGTTGCTGACGAATTCGTTCTCCGCGCAGTGGCACGCGCCCATGGACCCGCTGGTGTCGATGGCCAGGACCTCGGCCACGGTCTGGCGCCGCAGGGGGTCGAGGATCTCGCTGACGACGGGCAGCAGGCGCTCCAGCTCGCTGGTGTAGTAGCCGCCGAGACCGTAGGACCGGTTCCCGCCGACGGTC
>JAKZWH010000110.1:0-10659 GCA_047515615.1 Acidimicrobiales bacterium
GCAGCGGCATGCCGGGCAGCAGCACCGACTGGAGCGCGAACATCGGAGTGGCCATGTGGTCGGAGGCCGCGGCTACCCGCCGGCGGCGGAGTCAACGGCTTCGTCGAGGACCGGCGCGACCGCGGGCAGCGGGTGCAGCGCAGCGTCCGCCGAGGACGGCCCGTAGGGATGGCCGGCCGCCGCCGCGATCAGGCCCCGCTGCAGGACGTTGCAGAAGCCGAGGTCGAGGATGAGGCCCTCGCGATTGGAGATCAGGGCGAACGTGAGCACGTCGCCGTTGCGGGCAACGGTCACTCCGGCCAGGGCGGAGACGTCGTTGAGGGCTCCGGTCTTGGCCCACACCGTGCTGGACGGAGCGCCTTCCGCATCGGGGCCGGTGCCGGCTCCGGCCGCGGGCGCGAGGCCGGCGTCGCAGTCTCGCAGCGTCCCGCGCTCCCCCACCACGGCCAGGCCCGTCACCAGGGGCGAGTCCGGCCCGGCGTCCCGCAGCAGTTCGGCGATCAGGTCGCAGGTCAGCCGGTTGTGGATCGACAGGCCTGAGCCGTCGACGATGACGATTCCCTCGGTCTGTACCTTCAGCTGCCTTTCCAGCACGTCCCGCACGCCCACCACCGCCTCGGCCCGGGCCGAGCCCGAGAATCGTCGGCCTATCTCCTTGAGCAGCATCTCGGCGGTGGTGTTGTCGGAGTTGCGCAGCATGCGAGCGACGATCTCCGCCATCGGCGGCGACTCAACGGCGGCCAGCGAGCGGAGCTCCGACGGCGGCGGCGCAGTCCCCTTGAAGGCGTCCCCGGCAACGCGGACGCCCCGGGCCTCGATCAATCCGGCCAGGACCTGGGCCGCATGGAGGGCAGGGTCGGACGCCCGCACGTTCTGGCGCCGGCTGGCGAAGTCGGCCGACGGCGGGAAGGAGACGTAGCCGTCGTTCAGCAGCAGCGCGGAGAGCGGACCGACCTGGTTCTCGCTGACGTAGGACGGCTTCCAGATGGGCCGGGCGCCGGGCTGGGGGTACTCGGCGGCGTAGTCCCGCTCCGCCTCGGGAAAGCGGGACTCGTCGGCCACGACTCCTCCCTCCACGGCGACGATGCCACGCTCCCTCAGGGCGGCGGCCGCCTCGACCGCCAACTCCGTGAAGTCGGTGTGGACTATGGGCTCGTCGAAGCGCCGGACGTAGGCCAGCGTCGACAGGACCGGATCGCCCCGTCCCACCAGATAGATGTCGCCCACCAGCGCGCCGTCGGCGGCCGCGTCCAGCGCGTCGGCGCGGACGAAGACCTCGGTCGTGTAGGTGGCCGCCGGTCCTGCGATCTCAAGGATCGCGGCCGCGGTGACGATCTTCATCAGAGACGACGGAACCAGCAGCGAGTCGGCCTGCTCGCGCGCCACCGGATGGGAGTCGCGGTAGACGGTCAGACACGTCTGCCGCGGCGCGCTCGGCAGCGCCACCACGCCGGAGAGCCTCTCGAGCAGGCGGGCCTCGGTCACGGGCGCCGACAGCCAGGACGGCGTCCGGCGCACGCTGAGCATCGGCGTCCCGACGACCGTCTCGGGAGGACCGGCGTTCTCGATCCATCCCGGGTCGGCGGAGGCATCGCTGCGGCGGGCCTGGACGTAGGACCCCACCGCGGTGGTCAGCAGGGTGGCCAGCAGGATCGACACCAGGATGCGACGCATCGCCAGCATCGTAGGCCGCGAGCAACAACAGGCGGGGCCGGCATCCGCGGCCAGCACGCTGATTCGGTAGCGTCGAGAGACTCACCGAGCCGCTGTTTCCCGCTTTTGTTCGCTTCGCTCACGGGCCGCTCGGGCCACGGCCTCGCTCCGAGCCTTGCGAAGTCCTCGTACACTGCCGCCAAATCCGCTCGGCCTCTGGGGAGTCGACCATGGACATCGTCGCCGCCCTGTTCGTAGACGAGATCGAAACCCGCCAGGTGCCGGGGCCCTCGACCCGGATCGACCTCACCGGGGTGCAGTTCTCGGCCGCGGCCCCCCAGGAGGTCCCGCTGGTCTGGGCGCCTCATCTGGTGGTGATCGTGCGCTGCGCGCCGGACGATTCGGGCATGGGCACGCTGGAGGTGTCCTACTTCCGGGGCGACGAGCGCATCGCCCGCAACGTGCAGCCCCTGCAGGTGGAGCCGGGCAAGTTCAACTACCGCCTGGTTCGGGCCGAGCTCGAGTTCACCGACTACGGCACAGTCGAGGCTCGGGCCCGCGTAGACGCGGGGCCGGTGACCGTCGTCCCCTACACGCTGCTGCCTCCCACTCCATGAGGGGGCTCCAACCGTCTCGAGCTACGGCTCCGCCTACCCCCGGGCGGTAGTAGCTATGGTGGGCCGCGAGCGTGCAGACAGCGAACGGTCGGAGGACTTGTGACGTCCATCGAGCGTCTCGGGATCAACGTGATAAAGGCGCTGGCCATGGACGCGCCCCACGCGGCCCGCTCGGGCCACCAGGGCACGGCCATGGCCCTGGCCCCGCTGGCCCACGTCCTGTGGACCCGGATCCTGAGCTACGACGCCCAGCGGCCGGACTGGCCCGACCGAGACCGGTTCGTGCTGTCCGCGGGCCACGCCTCGATCCTGCAGTACGCCATGCTGTACCTCACGGGCCACGGTCTGGAACTCGACGACCTGCAGAACTTCCGGCAGTGGGGTTCGCCGACGCCGGGCCACCCCGAGGCCGGCTGCACTCCGGGCGTGGAGGTGACCACCGGGCCGCTGGGACAGGGCCTGGCCAACGCGGTGGGCATGGCCATCGCCGAGAGCCAGATGCGGGCCCGCTTCGGCGCCGACATCTGCGACCACCGCACCTTCGTGATCGCCGGAGACGGCGATCTGTCCGAGGGAATCAGCCACGAGGCGGCCTCTCTGGCCGGTCATCTGGGCCTGGGCCGGCTGGTGGTCGTCTACGACGACAACGAGGTCACCATCGACGGCGGCACCGACCTCGCGCTCTCCGACGACGCCGCGGCCCGCTTCCGCTCCTACGGCTGGCACACCACCGAGCTCGGCGAGGCGGCCGAGGACCTCGACGCGCTGGAAGCCGGCTTGCGCCGCGCCGCGGCGGTAGAGGATCGCCCGTCGCTGGTGGTGGTGCGATCGGTGATCGCCGCGCCCGCTCCCCGAACGGCGGGAACGCCCGCCGGGCACGGCTACGCCATCTTCGACGAGGAGATCGCGGCCACCAAGGCCCTGCTCGGACTGCCGACCGACAAGACGTTCCACGTGCCCTCAGAGGTGCTCCACTACTACCGCGACGCGGGGATCGCAGGCCGGGACGAGCGCTGTGCCTGGGAGGCGCGAGTCGCGGCCTTCGAGGGCGACCGGGCCGGTCTGGAGGCGTGTCTGGCCGCGACGGGCCGCCCCGGCTGGGACGACGCCCTGCCGTCATGGGAGCCGGGCCCGTCGGTAGCCACCCGCAAGGCCTCCAGCGTCACCTTGCAGGCCCTGCTGCCGGTCGTTCCCGGGCTTGTCGGCGGCGGCGCCGACCTGACCGGCAATACGGGCACCGTGATGGCTGACGCAGGAGTGTTCTCAGCCCGCGGCCCCGGAGGCCGCCAGATCTACTTCGGGGTGCGCGAGCACGCCATGGGGGCGGTCGCCAACGGGATGGCCCTGCATGGCGGCGCCATCCCGGTGGTGGGCACGTTCCTGGTGTTCGCCGACTACATGCGGCCCGCCGTCCGGCTCGCCGCCCTGTCGAAGGCCAAGGTCGTCTTCGTGTGGAGCCACGACTCCGTGGGCGTGGGAGAGGACGGCCCCACCCACCAGCCCGTGGAGCACCTGGCCTCCCTACGAGCCATACCGGGCCTCAGGGTCATCCGGCCCGCCGACGCCACCGAGACGGTGGGGGCATGGCGGCTGGCGGTGGAGTCGGACGGGCCGACCGCGTTGATCCTCACCCGCCAGGGAGTGCCCGTGCTCGAAGGCACCAGCGCCGACGCGGTCGCGGCCGGGGGCTATGCGATCTCCGAGCCCGACGACCCCGGCCTGACGCTGGTGGGGACGGGCAGCGAGGTGTCGGTGTGCTGCGACGCAGCGGCCCTCCTGGCCGCGGACGGCATCTCGGCCCGGGTGGTTTCGCTGCCGTCGTGGGAGCTGTTCGCCGAGCAGCCCGACTCCGAGCAGGCCCGCGTGCTGCGACCCGACCTGCCGTCGCTGGCGGTGGAGGCGGGCAGCACCATGGGTTGGCGCCGCTGGACCGACGACGCGGTGGGCATCGACCGCTTCGGCGCGTCGGCGCCCGGCGCGGTGGTGATGGAGAAGCTCGGCATCTCCGCCCCCAATGTGGCCCGCAGGGCGCGGGCCCTGCTGGCGGGCGCGTTGGCGCGGGCCGCGCGATGAGACCGACGAGGAGGGCCGCAAGATGAGCGCGACCACCAGACTGCACGATCTCTATGAGCGGTGCGGGCAGAGTCCCTGGCTCGACAACATCCGGCGAGGCTGGATCACCGGAGGGGACCTGCACGACTGGGTCAGCCGGGGCGTCAGGGGCCTGACCTCGAATCCGTCGATCTTCCAGAAGGCCATCGCCTCGGGCGCCGACTACGACGACGAGTTCCGGTCGGCCATCGCCGACGGGCTCGACGTCGAGTCGTCGTACTGGCGCCTGGTCACCTCGGACATCGCCGCGGCGGCCGCGATCCTGCGTCCCGTCTACGACGCGTCCGAGGGGCTCGACGGATTCGTGTCGGTGGAGGTGGCGCCCGACCTCGCCCGCGACGCCGCGGCCACCGAGGTTGCCGCCCGCGGCCTGCACGAGCGGCTGGCCGCACCCAACCTCTACGTGAAGATCCCAGGCACTGCGGAGGGCCTGGAGCCCATCGCCCTGATGATCTCCGAGAGCCGAAGCATAAACGTCACGTTGATCTTTAGTGTCGACCGGTACCTCGAGGTTGCTGAGGCCTACATCTCGGGCCTCGAGCGGGCCGAGGGCGACCTGTCGAGAGTGTCCAGCGTGGCCTCCTTCTTCCTGTCCCGGATCGACACTGAAGTGGACCGGCGCCTCGACGCCATCGCCACCCCCGAGGCGCTGCGATTGCGGGGCCGGGCCGCCATCGCCAGCGCCAAGATGGCTTACGCGCATTTCCGGCGGCTCTACGCGGGACCCCGCTGGGAGGCCCTGGCCGCCCGCGGTGCCCGACCCCAGAGGCTGTTGTGGGCCAGCACGTCGACCAAGAACCCGGCCTACCCCGACACGCTCTATGTGGACGAGCTGATAGGCCCGGGCACGGTGAACACTCTCCCCGACGCCACGCTGGAGGCATTCGAGGACCACGGCGCGGTCGAGCCAACGCTCACCGCCGGGCTAGACGAGGCCACCGAGGTGATGGAGCGGCTCGCGGCCGTGGGCGTGGACCTCGACGCGGTCACGGCCCAACTCGAGGACGAGGGCGTCGCCGCGTTCACCAAGAGCTTCGACGAGCTGCTCGAGGTGCTGGGCGACAAGGCCGACTCGCTCCGTTCCGGAACCCGCCGCCGGTAGCCGGCCCCACCGGGGGGCGGGAGCGGGAGCGGCCGTGCCTGGCACGGCCCGCGGCCAGAAGGGGGATCGCCTCCAGCAGCTCGAGGACGAGAGCGTTCACATCATCCGCGAGGTTGCCGCCCAGTTCCGCAAGCCGGTCATGCTCTACTCGATCGGCAAGGACAGCTCGGTGATGCTCCATCTGGCCCGCAAGGCCTTCTACCCCGCCTCGATCCCGTTCCCGCTGCTGCATGTGGACACGACCTGGAAGTTTCGCGAGATGATCGCCTTCCGGGACCGGATGGCCCGCCAGATCGGCTTCGAGCTGGTGGTGCACACCAACGCCGAGGGCGTGGCGGCGCAGATCAACCCCTTCGACCACGGATCGCTGCACTACACCGACGTGATGAAGACCCAGGCCCTCAAGCAGGCGCTGGACGCGGGCCGCCACGACGCGGCCTTCGGCGGGGCCCGGCGCGACGAGGAGCCGTCGCGGGCCAAGGAGCGGATCTTCAGCTTCCGCGACCGGCACCACCGCTGGGACCCCAAGAACCAGCGGCCCGAGCTGTGGAACCACTACAACGGCCGGGTCGGCCCGGGCGAGAGCATCCGGGTGTTCCCGCTGAGCAACTGGACCGAGCTCGACGTGTGGCGCTACATCGCGGCCGAGGGCATCGAGGTGGTGCCGCTGTATCTCGCCGCGCCCCGCCCGGTGGTGGAACGCGACGGCACCCTGCTGATGGTGGACGATGAGCGCTTCCGGTTCGAGGCGGCCGAGCGGCCCGAACTCCGCCGGGTGCGATTCCGGACGCTGGGGTGCTACCCGCTCACCGGGGCCGTCGAGTCGGAGGCGGCCACCCTGGACCAGATCATCGCGGAGATGGCGGGCGCCACCCGCTCCGAGCGCGAGGGTCGGGTGATCGACCACGACCGGTCCGGCTCGATGGAGGACAAGAAGCGGGAGGGGTACTTCTGATGGATCCGGCCGCGGCCCCGGCGACGCCCGAGGGATCCGCACCGCATCGGGACCTCCTGCGCCTGCTCACCTGCGGCTCGGTGGACGACGGCAAGTCCACCCTCATCGGTCGGCTCCTGCACGACTCGCACCACCTCTACGACGATCGCATCGCGGCCGTGTACAAGGAGTCGGCCGCCTCCGGCCACGCCGGCGGGCACCTCGACCTGGCCCTGCTGGCCGACGGGCTCAAAGCCGAGCGGGAGCAGGGCATCACCATCGACGTCGCCTACCTCTACTTCTCCACCTCCAAGCGCAGTTTCATCATTGCGGATGCTCCCGGCCACGAGCAGTACACCCGCAACATGGTGACCGGCGCCTCCAACGCGGACCTGGCCGTGATCCTTGTGGACGCGGCCCGCGGCGTCACCACCCAGACCCGCCGGCACACCTCGATAGCGGGCCTGCTGGGAATCTCCGCCGCGGTGGTGGCGGTGAACAAGATGGACCTCGTCGGCTACGACGAGGCCCGCTTCCGGTCGATCACGGCCGAGGTGTCGGCCATGGCCGAGGCGGTGGGCCTGGCCGCGCCGGTCTGCATCCCGGTGTCGGCCCTTCATGGCGACGGCGTCGTGGAGCGGGGCCGGAACCTCAGCTGGTATGCCGGGCCGTGCCTCATGGACCATCTTGAGCAGGTCGACGCGGCCGCCCATGCCAGCGCCCGTCAGGCCTCCGGGCTCGTCGGGGGGCGGCTTCGGCTGCCGGTGCAGCTCGTGATCCGGCCCGACCACCGGTTCCGGGGCTTCGCCGGCACCGTGTGCGAGGGCACCCTGCGGGCGGGCGACAGGGTTCAGGTGGAACCCTCGGGCCGAACGACCACCATCGAGCGGATCGTGACCTTCGACGGCGACCTCCACGAGGCCGAGACGGGCCGGGCCGTGGTCGTCACCACCGCCGACGAGATCGACATCGGCCGGGGCGACGTGATCGTCGATCTGGCGCAGGTGCCCCAGCGGGGCCGGCAGTTGACGGCCACGATGGTGTGGATGTCGGAGGCCGACCTGGTGGTGGGCATGGAGTACCTGCTGCAGCAGGGGGGCCAGACCATGAGCTGCCGGGTGTCGGAGGTGATGGGCCGTCTGGATGTCGACACGCTCGAGTCGGTCCCGGCCGCCGCGGTGAGGCTCAACGACATCGCCAGGGCGACGGTCCGCACCGACACCGAGCTGATCTTCGACCCCTACGCCCAGAACCGGACCACCGGCTCGTTCATCCTCATCGACCGGGCCGACAACGCCACCGTGGCCGCGGGCATGATCGCGGCCGCGGCCCCCGGCACAGCCTGGGAAGCAGAGCCGGGGCCGACCCTGGAGCGCCAGCGCAGCTCCGTCAGCAGCTCCGAGCGGACCGAGCGACTCGGGCAGCGGCCGGTGACGGTGCTGCTCACGGGACTCACCGGCGCGGGCAAGTCGACGATCGCCTCGGCGCTCGAGCGCGAGCTGTTCGACCGGGGCCGCACCACGGTCCGCCTCGACGGCGAGAACATGCGTCTGGGGGTCAGCAAGGACCTGGGCTTCTCCAACCGGGATCGGTCCGAGAACGTGCGCCGCACCGCTGAGCTGGCCCGCCTGGTCAACGACCAGGGACTCATCGCGATCGCCGCGATGGTCGCGCCCAGTGCGCCGGTCCGGGAGCGGGCCCGCCAGCTCATCGGCGCCGAGCGGTTCGTGGAGGTGTTCCTCGACCCGCCGCTGGAGGTGTGCCGCTCGCGAGACAGCGCCGGGCTGTACAGGGCGGCCGACCGGGGCGAGATCAGGCAGTTCCCGGGCGTGTCCGCCCCCTACGACAAGCCGGCCGACGCCGACTTGGTGCTCGACACCTCCCGGCTCGACGTGGACGCCTGCGTGCGGGCCATCACTGCCTGGCTCGAGGCTCGACAGTTCATCCCCACCCTCAGAGCATCCGAAGCGTGACCGGCGACCGATCCCCGGCCGTCGGCGATGGCGGCACACCCGCGGTCGTGTGGAGTCCGGGAAGGGTGACAGAGAAGGACCGGGCTGGCCTGCTCGGCCACGGGGCGGTCACGGTGTGGCTCACCGGCCTGCCCGGTTCGGGCAAGTCGACGCTGGCCCATGCGGCGGAGGCCCTGCTCGCGGCGGAGGGCGTGCTGGCCTACGTGCTCGACGGTGACAACCTGCGCTTCGGCCTCAACTCCGATCTGGGCTTCTCCCCCGAGGACCGGGCCGAGAACATCCGCCGGGCCGGCGAGGTGGCCGCGCTGCTGCGCGACGCCGGCGCGGTGGTGCTGGCGTCGTTCGTCTCGCCCTACCGCCGCGACCGCGACCGGGTGCGGAGCCTCCATCCCGACGGCTCGTTCGTGGAGGTGTTCGTGGACGCGCCCCTGTCGGTCTGCGAGCAGCGAGACCCCAAGGGCCTCTACGCCAGGGCCCGGGCCGGCGCCACAGCCGAGGTGACCGGCGTCTCCGCCCCCTACGAAGCGCCCACCGATCCCGAGATGCGCATCGACACGTCCGCCATAGACGTGGAGACCGCGTCGGCTGCTGTGGTGGCGGAGGTGATGAAGCGCGTGCGGGGCTCGCCGAGCGGACCTGGCCGCGGCATCCACTAGCGTGCAGTCGAGATAGCGAAGGCTCACTCGGACGGCGGCGGATCGGATCGCAGGAGGTGGGCAGCCTTCTCGACGGAGCGCCGGGCCCGGGTGAGGCGCTTCTCTTCGTCCGACAGCCTCGTCTCCCCAGCCTCGATGGAACCCCTCAGACTCTCAAGGGCCAGATCCGCGATCTCCTCGGCGATCACGGACAACCGATCTGAAATATCATGACGCTTATCAACCATGCCTGACACCATATCCCCGTCTAGCTGATGCAGCGCTTCAGCAGAAGCTTCGGAGCGGCTCGCAACCCGCGGCTGCTGGCCGCCTCGGCGGCCACCGGCGTCATCGTGGCCCTGCTCGTGGCCGCCTTCGAAACGGTGGCCCTCAACGTTGTGCTCGAGCGCGTCCTAGACCAGCACCTGGCGGTGCTGGCGCTGGCCCCCGTGCTGGGCATCGCGGCCTCCAAGCTGGTGCTGCGCACGGTGGGGGGCGGCACCTCGGGATCAACCTCCGACGAGTACATCAGAGCGTTCCACGAGCGCCAGCCCAGCATCCCGATCAGGTACCTGCCGGCCAAGCTGCTCGCCGGGATCGCCACCATCGGCAGCGGCGGCGCGGTGGGCCTCGAGGGCCCGTCGATCTACGCCGGATCCTCGACGGGGCTGTTCGTCCATGAGCGCCTAGGGCGCTTGTTCAGGCGCGACGAGGCTCGCATACTGCTCACCGCCGGGGCCGCGGCCGGCGTGGCCGCCGTGTTCAAGACCCCGGCCACCGGGGTGATCTTCGCCATCGAGGCCCCCTACCGCGACGACGTGACCCCCCAGGCGCTGCTGCCGTCGCTGATCGCGTCCGCGGCCAGCTACGTGACCTTCGTCTTCCTCGTCGGCAGCACGCCGGTAGTTCCATTCCTAGGTGAGGGCGGCATCGGCGCCGACGGCGCCTCGGTCCTCGATGTCGAGATCGGGGACCTGCTGGGAGCGCTCATCCTGGGGATCGCGGCGGGTCTCGGCGGGCGGGGCTTCGCCTGGCTGGTGCGCCGGGCCAAGCACGCCACCCACACCATCTCATGGCCCCGGAGGGCCGTCGCAGCCGCCGCAGCCATGGCGGGCCTCGCGCTGCTCGCCGACGCCGTTTTCGACGAGGTCCTCAGCCTCGGGCCCGGCATCAGGGCCATGGAGTGGGTGGTGCAACAGGACGCCCTGGAGCTGATCGCGCTGCTGTTCGGGATCAGGGTTGCAGCCACGCTGGCCACCGTGCTGGGCGATGGCGTCGGCGGGCTCTTCATCCCCCTGGCCACCCTCGGAGTGATCGTCGGCCAGTTCGTCGGCGTGGCTTTGGACCACCAAGCCGACGGCCTGTACCCCACGCTGGGCCTCGCGGCCTTCCTGGGCGCCGGGTATCGAGCGCCCATCGCGGCGGTGATGTTCGTGGCCGAGTCCACCGGCGCGGCCGCGTTCGTGGTGCCCGCCCTGGTGGCGGCCGCGGTCAGCCAGGTGGTGGGCGGACCGTCCTCGGTGGTCGAGTTCCAGCGATCCAAGCGGCTGGGCCATCTTGAGCAGCGCTTTACCCTTCCCCTCAGTTCCATCCTCACCACCGACGTGCTGACGGTCCCGCCCGACGCCACCGT
>JAKZWH010000111.1:0-4572 GCA_047515615.1 Acidimicrobiales bacterium
GGCGGTCGTGTCGGGGCTGACCTCGAGGTTGGCGTATGCGATGCGGCCAGCGTCAGGGCCCCGGAAGGCGACGCGGCGGCCGCCGCCGGGATCGTAGGGGGAGGCCACGTCGATGCCCTCGAGGGTCTCGACCTTGTCGAACAGGTCCGTCATGGCGGCCCGGACGGTCGGGTCGTTCACGCCCTGCTCCGCTCGGAACACGATGGTGCCGGTGATCGTGGCGCCGAGATTGCCGAAGTGCGCGCCGAGGACGTCGGCTCCGCGGGTGCTCTCGGAGTCGGGGGCAGTGGGCGTCGCGCCGTAGGCCGCCCCGAGTCCGCGGGCCACCCCTGCGGCCACAACGATGACCAGCAACCAGGCAGCCAGGACCCGCCACGGATGCCGGTAGCAGAAGCGCGCCAGAGACGAGTACACAACCGGGCCTTTCCGCCCCGGAGGCTATTGATCCGGCGCCGGGTTGGCGCGGCAAGGATGGCAGCGGCTGCTACGCCGCTGCCATCCTTGCCGGATGTGCGTCTAGCTAGCTGCTACTCGCCGCCGGGGAGCAGCTCGACGGTGACGCGCTGCCAGTTGTTGCCGACCACGTCGACACCGGCGGCACGCAGGTTGGCCACCGCCTCCCAGGCGATGTCGCTGCGGTAGGCGCCCTCGTCGGGAGCTGAGGCGAGGATGCCCTCGCTGGTGGCCACCTCGGCGGTCTGGGCCCACAGGTCGGGGTCCATCACGCCCACGCCCAGCGGCGACGGCCAGATCAGCGCGCTGATCTCGTTGAGCTGCCACGTCTGGTGCGACTCGCCGAGAGTGGAAGCGTTGGCGAGCACGATTTGCACGCACTCGCCTGGGTTGTCGCGGCAGTGAATCCAGCCCCTCAGCGACGCCTCCACGAACTTGACCGCAGTCTCGCGGTACGCGGGGTCGTCGTCGAGGCGGTCGGCGTCGGCCCACAGTGCGTCCTGGAGCATCGCCGTGCCCTCGTCATTCCAGTTGATGATGTTGAGGTCCTCGGGCTGGAAGAGCTCGCCGGTGTCGGGGTTGACCGTCTCGAGCACCTGGGCGTACTCGTTGTAGATCATGGCCTGGGCGGCGTCGATCTCGCGGCTTATGAGGGCGAGCATGTCGAAGTTCTGCTGGACCAGCTGCACGTCGGAAGCGGGGTCGAGCCCGTTCGTGCGCAGCCCGGCCAGCAGCTCGAACTCGTTTCCGAAGCCCCAGTTGCCGACGGTGCGGCCCTCCAGGTCGGCCACCGTGGAGATGCCGGAGTCGGCGAAAGCGACCTGCAGGGTGGCGCTGCGCTGGAACACCTGGGCGATATTGGTGATGTTGGCGCCCTCCTCTCGTGGCACCAGGCCCCGCGGCACCCACGACACCGCGAAGTCGGCGGCGCCCGAGTCGAGCACCGAGGCGGGCACGATCTCCACGCCGCCCTCGAGGATCTCCACGTCTAGTCCGTAGTCCTCGTAGATGCCGAGGGCCAGGGCCGCGTAGTAGCCCGCGAACTGCGACTGGGTGAACCATTGCAGCTGCAAGGAGACCTCGGTCAACTCCATCGGCTCCTCGGCGACGGGCTCGGGCTCCACCACGGCGGCTTCGGCCGCGGCAGCGGCCGCTTCGGCCTCCGCCTGAGCGGCGGCGGCTGCTTCGGCCTCGGCCCGAGCCGCATCCAGTTCCGCCTCAAGCTCGGCTACGACCTCGGGGTCTACCGCTCCCTCGGCCTCAGCCATGGCAGCCTCGAGTGCCGCCTCGGCATCGGCGGCTCTGGCGGCAGCCGCTTCAGCCTCAGTGGCGGCGGAGTCGGCCTGTGCCTGAGCGGCGTCGGCGTCGGCCTGTGCCTGAGCGGCGGCGGCCTCCGCCGCGCTGGTGTCCGGAGCAGGTGCCTCGTCGTCGCCACAGGCCGCGGCGATCAGACCTAGTGCCACAAGCGGCACCAATAGACGCACCAACTTGATTCTTGCTTTCATGGTTTCCCTCCCTATTGGGTTTTCTCTAACGAGACTCAATGCCAGGCCGCAGCACAGTGCCGGTCTGCGAGATGGATCCTGGCGCGGACGTCACGCCGACCTCCTGGCCACGAAGTACCAGGGCATGGCGAGCCGCTCGATCCCCACGGCGAGAGCGTAAAGACCGATGCCCACCAGCGACCCGGCCAGGACCGCGGCCCAGGCGTCGTCGTAGCGGGTAAGTCCGGCCGAGCCGGTGATGAGGTTGCCCAAGGCGTCCTGGCGGCCGCCGAAGTACTCGGCCACGATGGCCGCGATCACCGCCAGTGAAGTCGCCAGCTTCAGCGCGGTGAAAAAGAACGGCATGGCGTTGGGGATGCGCACCTCGCGCATGATCCGCCACGTCTTGGCCCCGTAGGACTCCATCAGCTCGATCTGGCTGGGCTCCACCTGGGTCAGGCCGCGCGCCGTGTTGATGAAGATCGGGAAGAACACCAGCACCACCACCACGGCCTGGTTGGAGCGGGGCGACAGGATCCCGAACCAGGCGTTGAAGATCGGCGCCAGCGCGATGATCGGCACCGCATTGACGGCCACTGCCAGGGGGGTGAGCGTCTCGTTGGCGGCGCGGAAGGCGGTGACCAGCAAAGCAAACGCCGCTCCCACCACCACCCCGCCGAGCAGACCGGTGACGATGATGAAGCCGGTCACCCCGGTGGCGGTCACGATGGCATCGAAGTTCTCCGCGACCGCGCTGGCGATGTCAGACGGCGGCGGCAGCACGAAGCCATCAGGGTGGACGACGGCCAGCAGCGCCTCCCAGCCACCGAATATGACCACCGCGGCCACTATCGGCGGCAGCCACGATCGCAGCAATGTCTTGGCCGCGGTCACGGCCGCACCAGTCTTCGGTTGGGGGTTGGGGCTGATGGCGGTCACGGCTAAGGGCCTCTCCGCAGGGCGTTTCGCACTGCGGTGACGTTGGCGAAGAAGGCGGGGTCGTCGCGGGTTGCCTCGTTGCGCTCGCCCAGGTCGTTGTCCACTACTGCCGCGATCCTTCCCGGACGGGGCGATATCACCACGACCTTGGTGGACAGGAACACCGCCTCGGGGATCGAGTGGGTCACGAACACGACCGTGATCTGGGTCTCGGACCAGATGCGCAGCAGCTCATTCTGCATGTGCTCGCGGGTCATCTCGTCGAGCGCGCCGAAGGGCTCGTCCATCAACAGCAGCTTCGGATGGAACGACATCGCCCGGGCGATGGCCACCCGCTGCTGCATCCCTCCCGACAGCTCGGTGGGATGGTGGCGGGCGAACGCGCCGAGCTTGACCAGCTCCAGCATCTCGGCCGAGCGCCGGTGCCGGTCGGCCGCCTTCCAGCCCATCAGCTCCAGCGGCAGTTCGATGTTCCGTGAGACGTTGCGCCAGTCGAACAGGCCTGCTCGCTGGAACACCATCGAGTAGTCGCGGTCGAGGCGAGCGGTGTCCGCGGTCTTGCCGTTGACGAGCACGGTGCCCTCGGTGGCGTCGATGAGCGCCGCGATGAGACGCAGCAGTGTGCTCTTGCCGCAGCCAGAGGGGCCGATGAGGGTGACGAAGTCGCCCTGGCCGATCTGCAGGTCGATGTCGGCGAGCGCCTCGACCTCGTTGGGGCGTCCCGGGTTGAAGACCTTGGAGACGCCTGCGAGCTCGACCGCGGGAGGATGCGAGGCTGGGCTCGTGTCGCTCATGCGATCCTCTCCCGGCCCTTGCGGCCCACCAGCGCGTATTCGATCGAAGAGATCGCCGCGAACACGAAGATACCCAGGGCGGCCGCGCCCAGCACGGCCACATACAGGCGCTCGGGGCCTGTGGTGTAGCGCTGGGCCTCCAGCAGCACCCGGCGGCCGAGACCGCCCTTGACGCCGGCGGAGATCTCGCCCACGATGGCCCCCACAACGCTGGCGGTGGCCGCGATCTTGAACGCTGCGAACAGGTACGGCAGCGACGCCGGCAGTCGCAGCCGCCAAAGGGTCTGCACCCAGCGGGCCGCGTAGGAGTCCATCAGCTCGAGGTTCTCGGGCCGGGGCGACTGCAAGCCCCGCAGGCCGTTGATCGTGACCGGGAAGAACGTCAAGTAGGTGGCGATGATCGACACCGACATCCAGTCCTGCCACTCGAAGGGCAGGAAGTCGAAGCTCTTGCGGCCCCAGATCACGATGATGGGCGCGATGGCGATCAGCGGGATGGTCTGGCTGGCGATCACATGGGGCACCAGGGCGCGCTCCAAGCGCCCCGAGGTGGTCAGCACGATGGCGATGCCCAGACCGACGACCACTCCGATGGTGAACCCCACCGCCGCCTCCCGCAGCGTGAAGGCGGCCTCCTTGCCGACGATCGACCAGAAGGGCTCGTTGGTGCCCCTCGGTTCTTTGAAGATCCCCGAGACGATGTCGAGCACCGGCGGCATCCTCAGGTCGTCGGACCCGGGCAGGACCGACCCGATGATCGGCCAGTCAGTCTGAGCGTCGTCGATGGCGCCGCCCACCACCTTGTAGGCGCTGTAAGCCAAGCCCAGCAGGCAAATGAACAGGGCAAGCACAACGACCTGCCGTCCGGTTCTTCGCATCCGAGCCCGTCGCTGCTCCCGGGC
>JAKZWH010000112.1:0-2668 GCA_047515615.1 Acidimicrobiales bacterium
CCTTGGAGGTGATCGCAAACGGCGACGGGCGCATCGTCACCTTCGGCTACAGCGACGATGATGCCTTCGCGGTCGGGCTGACATGCGGCGGGACCATCCATCTCTTCGTGGAGCCCCTGGAGTGGGGTCCGGCCCACGACGCGCTCAGCTCGGACCTCGCCAAGGAGTCCCCCGCGGCGCTGGCCACCGTGGTGGAGGGCCCCAACACGGGCGCCAAGATGCTGGTTCGCCCGGAGGGGGTGCCGATGGTGGGCTCGTTGGGCACCGCGGGCCTCGACCGGGCCGTGCAGCGGGATGCCCGGGGCGAGCTGGTGGCCGGTCGCTCGTGCCTGCGGCGCTATTCCGAGGCGGGCGAGTACTCAAAGCAGGGCGAGATTCGCGGCCAGGAGGTGGCGGTGTTCGTGGAGTCGTTCGCCCCGCCGCCCCGGATGCTGATCTTCGGCGCGGTCGACTTCACCGCGGCGCTGGCCAGGGTGGCCAAGGTGCTCGGCTACCGGGTGACCGTGTGCGATGCCCGGTCGGTGTTCGCCACCTCGAAGCGGTTCCCGATGGCTGACGAGGTGGTGGTCTCGTGGCCCGACCGCCTGCTCGACGAGGTCGGCGGCTGTCTCGGCCCCCGCGACGCGGTGTGCGTGCTCACCCACGACGCCAAGTTCGACGTGCCCGCCATCACCTCGGCGCTGGCCACCGACGTCGGCTACATCGGGGTCATGGGCAGCCGCCGCACCCACAACGACCGCACTGCCCGGCTGGTCGAGGCCGGAGTGACGGAAGACCGGCTGACCCGCCTGCGCTCGCCCATCGGGCTCGACATCGGCGCGGCCACCCCCGAGGAGACGGCCGTCTCCATCGTGTCGGAGATCATCTCGCTGCGCACCGGACGCCAGGCCCAAGCCCTGTCCGCCACCATCGGCCCCATCCACGACTGACCCGCGCTCGGCCTCTCAGCGGGCAGACTGGCGCGGTGATCGAAGAACTGGTCGAGGGCCCCCGGCTGGGGGTGGCCGCGGTGGTGCTGGCCGCGGGGGCTGGCGTCCGCTTCGCCGGCGACCGCCACAAGCTGCTGTGCGAGGTGGGGGGCGTGCCGCTGGTGCGCCGGGCCGTGGACGCGGCCCTGGCCGCCGACCTCGACGAGACCATCGTGGTGATGGGCGCCGTCGACCTGCTGGAGGTGCTGCCCGAAGAGGTCACGGTGCTGCAAAACGAGGCATGGGCGGAGGGCCAGGCCACATCGCTGGCTGCGGCGGTTAGCTACGCGGGCTCGCGGGGGCACCGGGCGGTGGTCTTCGGATGCGGCGACCAGCCCGGGGTGCCGGCCTCGGCCTGGGCCGCGGTGGCCAGCGCCGACTGCGACCTCGCGGTGGCCGACTTCGGTGGCGACCGCCGGCCCCCGGTCCGGATCGGCGCGGCGCTGTGGAGCTACCTGCCCCTCACCGGCGACGAGGGCGGACGGTTGCTGATGCGCCGCCGACCGGAGCTGGTGCGGGCGATACCCTGCGAGGGGAACCCCGCCGACATCGACACCCTGGAGGACCTGCACAAATGGAACTGAACGACTCATTCGAGGTGGCCCACGGAATCGACGCGGTGTGGGATGTACTCACCGACGTGGAGCGGATCGCGCCGTGCCTGCCCGGCGCGCAGCTCACCGGCCGCGACGGCGATGTCTTCGAGGGCCTGGTCAAAGTCAAGGTCGGACCCATCACCTCCCAGTACAAGGGCAAGGCCTCGTTCACCGAGCGCGACGACGCTGCCCACCGGCTGCTGATGTCGGCCAGCGGGCGCGACACCCGCGGCGCCGGCAATGCGTCGGCCCAGATCACAGTGGCGCTCGAGGCTGTGAGCGATACCGCCACGATGGTCAGCGTCCATACCGACCTCACCATCACGGGCAAGGTCGCGCAGTTCGGCCGGGGGGTGCTGGCCGACATCAGCCGCAAGCTGATGGGGCAGTTCGCCGACAACCTGGCTGCGCTGGTCGCGGCCGATGCCGTCTCCGGCGAGTCCCCGGCGGCCTCGGACCCGCCAGCCGAGGCGGATGAGTCCGACGAGGGGAGCGCCACTGAGGCGCCGGCTCCAGACGCCGCGACCGCCGACGAAGTTGAGGCGGTCGACCTGCTCAGCGTGGCCGGGGCTCCGGTGCTGAAGCGACTGGTGCCGGTGATCCTGGCCGTCATTGTTGTGCTGGTCGTGGTCATCTTCGCCCTCGCCTCCTAGTGGTCCGTCGCGGATTTGATTGGGGCACCTGGAGTGACTCCAAGCCGGGGTCTGGGCCTTCCGCGCTGCCCCAGCCATTTGGGAGACACACCACTAGAGGCTGAGCGGATGGGCAGCGGATCGTGACCGCGGCGGCGGTACCGGGCTGCAGCCAGGACGACTTCACGAAGGTGGCACTGCTATTAGGCCGCGAACCGGCCGGCGACTTCGAGGTTGTGGTGCGCGACGGCTCGGGCGGGCCCGCGGTCATCCGCAACGCCCCCATCCTTAACGACGGGCGGCCCATGCCCACCCGTTACTGGCTGGTGGACCAGCGGCTGCGCCGCCTGGTCGGCCGCTTGGAGTCCGAGGGCGGCGTGCGCGCCGCGGAGGCGGCCGTGGACGCCGAGGAGCTGGCCGCAGCCCACGCCCGATACGCGGCCGAGCGCGACGCCGCCATCCCCGACGGCCA
>JAKZWH010000113.1:0-2643 GCA_047515615.1 Acidimicrobiales bacterium
GGCTACACGCAGTATTTTGCGGGTGTGCCCGCCCTGCTCGTGGGAGTCCACGTGGCGCTGGCGTCGATCACCTGGGTCGAGTTGGTCAAGGCCGTGCACGGCCCTGCGCCGGCTGCGATGCGCCCGCAGGAGGCGAGTCCCGCGACGGTGGGGTCGTGACTTCGCCCGTCGTCGCGCCGGTCCTGGATCCGGTGGACGAGACCGACCGCAAGCCCGATCGGCCCTGGAAGGTGATCGTGCTCGACGACCCGGTCAACCTGATGGCGTATGTCACCTACGTGTTCCGCAAGCTGTTCGGCTACTCCCAGCAGAAGGCGCACCGCCTGATGATGCAGGTCCACACCGAGGGCAAGGCCGTCGTGGCGTCGGGGCCGAGAGAGAAGGCCGAGTTCGACGTATACCGCCTGCACGAGCACGGCCTGTGGGCGATCCTCGAGCAGGACTGATGCAAGACTGATGGCACGCAGGAGGTTTAGGGCTGGCCCCGACGGCATCACAGTGACCCTGCGAGACGACGAGCGCGACGGCCTGGCCGCGATCCTCGAACAGTTCCGCCAGCTGCTGGTGGGAGGCAAGGATGCCTCCCTGCTCCGCTTCCAGCCGCCGGTGCACATCCACGACCGCGAGGCCTCCGAGGAGTTCTGGGAGATGGCCGGAGACTCCCTGCTGCGGCACCGGCTGGAAGCGATCGACACCGTTGAGGCCGGGCTGGGAGGCGCCCCGCTCGACGACGACGGGGTGGCCGCCTGGATGCAGACCCTCAACAGTGTGCGCCTGTACCTCGGGAACACGCTCGAAGTCGGTGCCGCAGCCTTCGACCCGCCCCGGGCCGGCGACCAGCCCCAGGACGCGGCCCGGTACATGCTCTACGAGTGGCTCGGCGGCTTGCTCGACCAGCTCGTGACGGTCGCGGCCGAGACCCTGGAGCCAGGCACGGACGACTGACAGGCGGCGTTTACCCACCCCCGGGGTCGGAGCCGCCAAACCAAGGTCTCGCAGTACGCCGCGGTGTCGGCGCCACGCCGCCCATCCGGCAGGACGCGGAAGGCCGGTAGCCTGAGCAGGTCGGCAACGGCCGGCGGGCCCCCATCGTCCAGCGGCCTAGGACGCCGGCCTTTCACGCCGGTAACACGGGTTCGAATCCCGTTGGGGGTGCAGTGCGTGCCCGGACGGGCAGGCCGAAGAAGGTGCAAGCCGCAGCGGGCCTCGCTAGCGTTTCTCCATTCGCACGCCCGTCGTGCGCCAGGTCCTGTAGATCAGTCTGGAGTGATCGCCACCCTGTCAAGGTGGAGGCCACGGGTTCAAATCCCGTCAGGACCGCGTTGCTGCCCCCCGGGACCGGCGACAACCCCGGTCGGGTAGCTCAGTTGGCAGAGCGTCCGCCTGAAAAGCGGAAGGTCCGCGGATCGACGCCGCGCCCGACCACTACAGTGAGAAGCAGACCCAAGAGGGTCCAGATTGAGGGGGCTACGTGCCGACCCGGATCTCGATGCCATGACGCTTGTCACGCCCAACTCTTCCACCAAGCCCGAGCCCGCGACCGAGCCGGATCGTCACAATCCGATCCACAACACCTTCTGGCGGCGGCACCGCAGTGAGGTGGAGGAGGAGTTGACCAAGCTGCGCTCGGAGCCGCTCACGTTCTTCCCTGGGTTCCAGATGTCGGGCGATTTGGCGAGCATCAAAGCACCCGGCGCGTGGATCGTCACCCGGCACGCGCCCATCCTGGAAGTGTCGCGCAATCCGCAGATCTACTCCTCGGCCTCGGGCGTCACCATCAACGACTTCCCGCCGGAGTTCAACGAGTACTTCAACTCGATCATCTCCATGGACGACCCCCGCCACGCCCGGCTGCGGCGGCTGGTGTCGATAGGCTTCACCCCCCGGATGCTGGCCCGGCTCGAGGACGCCGTGAGGGACCAGGCCTCAATGATCGTGGACGAGGTCTGCGAGCGGGGCGAGTGCGACTTCGTCACCGACGTCGCCGCCCGCCTGCCGTTGCGCATCGTGTGCGACCTGATGGGGATCCCCGCCTCCCACCACGACTTCGTGTTCGACCAGTCGAACATCATCCTGGGTGCAGCCGACGAGGAGTACGTGCCCGAGTTCGGCGACCTGATCACCGCCATCCTCACCGCGGGCGAGGCTCTGTCCCAGCTCATGGACGACGTGGCCGAGTCCAAGGTCGGCGTCGACACCGGGGACCTGACCAGCGTCCTGGTCAACGCGGAGGTCGACGGTGAGCGGCTGACCCGGGCCGAGCTGGCCAGCTTCTTCATCCTGCTGGTGGTGGCCGGAAACGAGACCACCCGCAATGCCATCAGCTGGGGCCTGGTTTACCTCACTGACAACCCCGACCAGCGCCGCATCTGGGCCGACGACTTCGAGGGCACCGCCCACAGCGCAGTGGAGGAGATCGTGCGGATGGCCAGCCCGGTCACCTACATGCGCCGCACCGCGCTGTGCGACACCGAGCTGGAGGGCACCAGGATCGACGAGGGTGACCAGGTGGTGATGAACTACCTGTGCGCCAACCGCGACGAGTCGGTGTTCGACGACGCGCTCACCTTCGACGTGCTGCGAGACCCCAACCCCCACGTCGGCTACGGCGGCCCCGGACCCCACTACTGCCTCGGCGCCCAC
>JAKZWH010000114.1:0-5212 GCA_047515615.1 Acidimicrobiales bacterium
CTACCTGATGTACCCGGTGTGGAAGAGCTCCTACCCCATCGTGGCCTGGGACACCTACCTCGAGTCGGGGGACCCTCGGATCCTCGAGCGGCACTACGACCGGATCGAGGCGTTGGTGCGCTTCCTGGGCGCCCACGCCGACGGCCACCTGCTCGACGAGGGCCTCGGCGACCACATGGAGCCCCAGCCCGACGGCACTTCGACCTTCGAGCCGCTTCGAACCCCGGCCGGGCTCACGTCCACCGCGTTCTACTGCCGCGACGTGCAGATACTGGCCTGGGCCGCGGCGGTCCTGGGCGACCGGCGCCGGGCCGCGGAGTATTCGCGTCTCGCCGCGGACATCGGGGCCGCATTCAACGAGCGGTACTTCGACGACGAGACGGCCAGCTACGCCACCGGCAGCCAGGGCTCGAACGCCATCCCGCTGGCCCTGGGGCTGGTGCCCGCCGGCCATTGCGACAGGGTGCTGGCCAACATCGTCTCGGACATCGCAGACAACTGCGACGGTCACCTGTCCACCGGGATGCTGGGCACGGACGCCCTGGCGCGGGTGCTGCCGGCCGGAGGCCGGGCCGACGTGTTCTGCACGGTCGCCACGCAGACGACGTTCCCCAGTTGGGGCGAGCAGGTCGTCAAGGGCGCCACCACGCTGTGGGAGGCGTGGGAGGGAGAGACCGACCCGCAGCTCAGCTACAACATGAAGCTGTTCGGCAGCGTCCAGAAGTTCTTCTTCCGGGATCTGGCCGGCATCCGCCGGGACTCTCCCGGCTACGCCACGTTCTCGATCGAGCCCCAGGTCGTGGGCGGCCTCACCCACGCCCGGGCCGAGTTGAGCACGGTGCGGGGCGCTATATCGGCGAGCTGGCGGCGCGACAACGGCACCTTCGAGTTCGATGTGGCCGTCCCGCCCAACACCCGCGCCACCGTCCGCATCCCCAAGGTCGGCGAGGCGCACCCGCTGATCTCCGAGGGCGGCGTGACTGTGTGGAACCGCGACGAGCCCGTCACTGGCCGCCCCGGCATCGCCGCAGCGCGTGATGAGGCCGACGCGGTGGTATTTGATGTGGGCTCGGGCGACTACGCCTTCGTCTCGGCGAGGCCCCAATGACCCGCGGCCTCGATGAGTGCGAGACCCGGCAAAGCAGGAGATCCCAATGACCCGCCCCAACGTCGTGTTGATCATCACCGACCAGCAGACGCGGGCCACCATCAGCGCCTACGGCAACGAGCGCACCCGCACCCCGCACATGGACACGCTGGCCGCCGGCGGCGTCGCCTTCGAGAAGTCCTACTGCTCGTCGCCTCTGTGCAGCCCGGGCCGGGCCAGCATCGTCACCGGACAGATGCCCCACACCGCAGGGGTGGACATCAACGATCTGCCCGTACGCGATGGCATCGCCAACCTCGGGGAGATCTTCTCCGGCGCCGGCTACGAGACGGTCTGGGCCGGCAAGTGGAACCTGCCCGAGTCGTTCCCGTCCGAGCCCGACGCCATTGCGGGCTTCCTGAACCTCAAGTGGCAACAGAAGTCGTACCGAGACCTCGGAGCGTCCATGGACGCCGACATCACCGATGCGGCCGTCCGCTATCTGGCGGGGAACCGGACCCGGCCGTTCCTGCTGGCCGTCTCCCTGTACAACCCCCACGACATCTGCTTCTGGATCATGGACCGCGACCACGATCTGCTGCCCTGGGTGCCCGAGGAGGGTCCGCTGCCCGAACTGCCCGAACTGCCCGAGAACTTCGACGCAGTCGCGGACGAGCCCGAGTTCGTGCGGTGGATGCGCAAGCAGGAGGCGGTGATATCCAACTACGGCTGGACCGAGCTTCGCTGGACCGACAGCTGGGACGAGCGGCACTGGCGGCGGTACCTCTCCGCGTATGACCGCCTGGTCGATCTCGTCGACGTCCAGATCGGCCGCGTGCTCAGCGCGATCTCCGACGCCGCAATACAGGACACCACGCTGGTGGCATTGACAAGCGACCACGGGGAGGGAGTGGCCGCCCACCGCTGGGCCACCAAGCAGATGCTCTACGAGGAGCCGGTGACGGTCCCCCTCGTGCTGCGGTGGCCGGGGGTGATCCCCGCGGAGCGGTTCGACCGGTCCCATCTCGTCTCCGGCGTCGACATCGTCCCGACGCTGTGCGACTACGCCGACGTCTCGGCGCCTGAGGGCTTGGCCGGAGGGTCCCTGCGGCCCGTGATCGACGATCCCGCCCTGGACGGCCGCGACTTCGTCGTCGCCGAGTTGCAGCCCGACCCCTTCAGGGTGGAGCTCAAGGGCCGGATGCTGCGGACGCGCCGCTACAAGTACCTGGCCTTCAGCGCGGGCGCCGATCCCGAAATGCTGTTCGATCTGGAGAGGGATCCCCTAGAGACGGTCAACCTGGCCCGCTCGGCCAGCCACGACCACGTCCTGGCCGAGCACCGGGCGCGGCTCGAGTCATGGACGAACCTGACGGACGACCCCTTCGAGGTGGGCTCGGCCCAGCTCTAAAACCCCTGCTTCAGACCGCGGAGCGGACCCGGTAGCCGAGCTTGGCCGAGATCCGGCCAGCAGCGTCCCCGAGCACGTCGAGGGCGCGCTCGGAGATCCCATCCGAGACCCGAGCCGAGGGAATTGAGGTGCTGATGGCCGCGGTCACGTCACCCGAGTGGTTCCGGACCGGTACGGCGTAGCAGCGCACGCCGACGGTGTACTCCTCGTTGTCCATCGCGAAGCCCTGGGCTCGGGCCTCTCGCAACACGCTCCGCAGCTTGTCCATGCTGCAGATCGTCGTGCCCGTGTACCGCACGAGCTCCACATCGGCCAGTCGCCGGTCCAGCTCGTGCTCACTGAGGCCGGCCAGGAGGGCCTTGCCGATGCCGGTGGCGTAGGACGGTAGCCGGGCCCCCACATACGAGTCCAGCCTCAGGGAGTGGCTGGCCTCCACCTTGGCGACGTAGATGTTCTCGATGCCCTCCAGCACGGCCAGCTGGATCGTCTCGGAGAGACGGTCGCGGGCCTCCTGGAGGTAGGGCATGGAGAGCTGGGTGATCTCGATCTGCGAGTTGAAGGCCTGGCCCGCCTCCCAGATGCGCACACCAACCCGGTACACCTGGCTGTGGGGATCGAACTCCACATGGTGCCGCTCCGACATGGTGCGGACCAGCCCGTGCAGGCTGCTGCGGGGCCAACCCGTGATCTCCTGAAGCTCCGCGAAGGTCAGGCCCCCGCGATGCTCGGTCAGCAACTCGATGAGCGTCAGGACCCGATCAGCGGACTTGACCGGAACGAAATCCAGATGGCCATCCGTGGTCGCCGCTGGACTCACCCCCGTCGCCCAACACTGGGCCTGTCACGACGGTGCCAGCATACGGGGACGAAAGCCCCAGCCGCGGTGGCACACGCGAGCCGGGCGCCAAGTATGGTCCGTGCCCGTGACGACGGGCGGCATGACCGAGGAGGAGCGCTACCTGTTCGACCTCCAGGGCTTCCTCGTGGTGGAGGACGTGCTCAAGCCCGCCGAGGTCCAACAGCTCAACGAGCTGCTGGACTCCCGAGACCTGTGGAACCAGCCCCGAGGCCAAGAGGCGCCGATGGACTACGAGACCTTCGACGAGCTCTTCTTCCACGTCAGCCCGCCCCACTCCTGGGGCAAGCCCTTCCTCGACCTGCTGGGCCACCCGCGGATGGCCGGCTACCTGCAGGAGATCCTCGGCCCCCGGTTTCGCTACGACCACGGCCAGGCCATGTTCATGCGCAGGGGCAGCGGCTCGCTCGAGCTGCACGGCGGGGGCACCCCGTGGGACCCGGTCGGCTTCTACCGCGTCGCCGACGGCGCGATCCATTGCGGCCTCACCGTGGTCGCCTACGCGCTGTGCGACGTCGGCCCCGACGACGGGGGCTTCGTGGTCGTGCCGGGCAGCCACAAGAGCGGCTTCCCCCGCCCCGAGAGCTTCCTGCATCCCGAGAACTGCGGGCCTCTGCTTCGGCGTATCTCGCACCGGGCGGGATCGGCCATCATCTTCACCGAGGCGCTCACCCACGGCACCCTGCCGTGGACCGCGGAGCACGAGCGCCGGGCCCTGCTCTACCGGTACACGCCCGGCCACATGGCCTTCGTCGGCCGTTACCGGCAAGACGGCGCCGAGCAGCCCGACTGGGCCTACCCCCGGCCGTCCGACGCGGCGGACGCCGACCTCACGCCTTCGGTGCGCCGCCTGCTGGAGCCGCCCTACGTGTCCGAGCGCTCGGACACCTTCGAGCAGGGCTGATCGCGCCAGCCCGCCCCTGTCGGCGTCCAGCAGTGTGAAGTACAGTTCACAACTGTGACAGCGGCCCACCGGGGGCGAGCGGACGGGGAGGCGGCATGACCGAGGAGGAGCGCTACCTGTTCGACCTCCAGGGATATCTCGTCATCGAGGATGTCCTGGAGCCTGAGGAGCTCGACGAGCTCAACGGCCTGCTCGCCGCCTACGACATCTGGAACCAGCCGAGAGGCGAGGACTTGTTCTTCGACTTCTGGCAGAACGACGAGCACCAGATCTCCGCCGGCCCGCTGCACATGTGGGCCAAAGCGTTCCGCAACCTCATCGCCCATCGGAGAATCGTGCCCTACCTGGCCGAGATCCTGGGACCCCGGTTCCGCTACGACCACGGCCACGCCATGGTCATGCGGGCCGGAGGCACGCCGTTCGGACTGCACGGCGGCGCCACACCGTGGGACTCCGCCATCGCCTACGAGGCTGCGCAGGGGCGGATCCAGTGCGGGCTGGTGGTCGTCCAGTACACGCTCTGCGACGTCAGCGAGTCCGACGGTGGTTTCTGCGCCCTGCCCGGAAGCCACAAGAGCGGATTCTCCTGCCCTGACAGCTTCAAGTCCCTCACCGATCCCGGGCCGTGGATCCGCACCGTTCCGCTGAAGGCCGGATCGGCTCTCATCTTCACCGAGGCCCTCACCCACGGCACGCTGCCGTGGACCGCGGAGCACGAGCGCCGGGCCCTGTTCTACCGGTACATGCCGGGCCACATGGCCTTCGTCGGGCGCTACCGCGAGGACGGCCGGGAGCACCCCGGCGGTGCCTACCCACAGCCGTTCCACGCAGCCGAGGACGAATGGACGCCTGAGGAGCGCCGCATGCTGGAGCCTCCCTACGCGTGGGTGCGCCCCGACACCATCGCAAGCGAGGAGTGACTTCGGAGTGCCGTGCCGGGCCCCATGGCCCGCG
>JAKZWH010000115.1:0-5694 GCA_047515615.1 Acidimicrobiales bacterium
CTCTGACGCCTCCCGTGGGCCGGGACAGCGTCCCGGCGCCCTCAGCGCTTTTGCGCCCGCCGAGGCTCAGACGCTGGCCAAGAGTTCCTTGATGGCGATGGCCGGGCCCTCGCCGTGGCCGAACACGGCCGAGCCCGCCACCAGCACGTTCGCCCCGGCGGCCACCGCGCCAGGCGCGGTGGCCGTGGTGATGCCGCCGTCGACCTCCAGGTCGATGTCGCGTCCTGAGGCGTCGATCATCCGGCGCACCGCCGCGATCTTCGGCTCGACCGAGGCGATGTAGCGCTGGCCCCCGAAGCCGGGGTTCACGGTCATGACCAGCACCTCGTCGATCATTCCCATCACCTCGGAGATGGTCGACGCGGGGGTGTGGGGGTTGAGCACCACTCCGCAGCGGGCCCCGGCCTCGGCGATGGCGGCCAGGGAGCGGTGCAGGTGCGGGCACGTCTCGGCGTGGATCAGCACCGTGTCGCAGCCGGCCTCCACGTAGCGGGGAGCCAGCTCATCGGGTCGCACCACCATGAGGTGGGCCTCGAAGGGCAGGTCGACCACCGGCCGGCACGCCGCCACGATGTCGGGCCCGAAGGTGAGGTTGGGCACGAACACGCCGTCCATCACGTCCCAGTGCACCCGGTGGGCGCCAGCCTCCGCGATGGCCTGGCACTCCTCGCCCAAGCGAGAAGCGTCGCCTGCCAGCATCGAGGGGGCGATCTCGACAGCCACGTTCGCACCCTAGACGAGCCGCGGTCAGTCGGGGCGGTTGGCCGCTATCGAATGGACGGGCATTAGAGGGAGGCTGGTCGCTCGGAAGGCTTGCCGTCCCAGGGAGGTTGGTCGGTATCGCTGGAGGCGCCGATACCGTCGCGGCGTGGAGTTGCGGGTGACGGCCACGGCGCGCGACGGCGTCGGGGTGGCAAGGGGATGTGACGGGCGGGTGGTCTTTGTGGAAGGCGCCCTTCCCGGCGAGTTGGTCACCGCGGAGATCCACACCGTCGACCGACGTTGGGCCCGAGCCAGGGTGATCGACGTGATCGAGGCGTCCCCGGACCGGGTCCCGGTGGCGTGCGAGCATCACCTCGAGGGCTGCGGCGGATGCGACATGCTCCACGTCGACGCCCGGGCCCAGATGCGGATGAAGGCCTCGATCGTGGTCGATCAGCTGACCCGCCACGGCGTGGACGCGTCCGCCCCGGCGCTGCGAATGCTGGATGCCGACCGGGGTCGCACCACGGTTCGGGCCCAGGTCGTGGACGGGCGGGCCGGGTTCATGGCCCGCTCCAGCCACGACGTGGTCATACCCGAGGACTGCGGGGCGGTGGACGACGCGGCTGAGGAGCTGCTGGTGGAGGGCCGCTACGGGCCCGCCGACGGGGTGTTCATCCGGGTGGGGTCCCGGACCGGCGAGCGGATGGTGGTGGTGAACCCCACCGCGGACGAGGTGTCCGTGCCCGCCGATGTGATGGTGGTGGGCACCGACGAGCTCGACTCCTCTAGACGGGCCTGGATCCACGAGGAGGTGTCGGGCCGGCGCTGGAGGATCTCGGCCCGGTCGTTCTTCCAGAACCGGCCTGCCGGCGCGGAGTCCCTGGTGGCCGAGGTGACCGAGATGATGGAGGCGCTGGCCACCGATGGGCCGATGGTGGACGCCTACGCCGGAATCGGGTTGTTCGCGGGCACGGCGGGGAGCGGCCGCAGGGTCACCGCCATCGAGCGCAGCCCCGACGCGGCGGCCGACGCCAGGGTCAACCTGGGCCTCGAGGCCAAGGTGCTGAGGATCCCGGTGGAGAAGTGGCGGGCGTCACCTGCCAGCGTCGTGGTGGCCGACCCATCGCGCTCCGGACTGGGCGACAGCGCGGTGCGGCCCCTGCTGTCGTGCCAGCCCCAACTGGTGGTGCTGGTGAGCTGCGACCCGTCGTCGTTCGCCAAGGATGCCCGCCGCCTGGTCGACGCCGGCTACGCACTGGACCGCTGGACCGTGGTCGACCTCTTCCCCCTGACGTCCCACATAGAGACCGTCGCCGCCTTCGTCAACACAACCAGTGGGTGACCCCGCCGCGCCCGCCTCGAACCGCCGATGCCTGGTCTCATTCTGAGACAAGCGGGCTCTGCAGTCACCGTGTCATGAGCCTCGACTTCGCCATGCGCCCCGAATGGGAGGAGCTTCGGGCCCGGGCCCGGGCCGTCGCCGAGCAGGGCGTGGCCGACTACGGCAGGTTCAACGACTCGTGGATCAACGGGCACTCCAGGGAGTTCTCCAAAATCCTGGCGGCCGAAGGATGGATCGGCATGACCTGGCCGGCCGAGCACGGCGGGGGAGGACGGCCCGGGATCGAGCGGATCATCATGGCCGAGGAGATGATCAGCGTGGGCGCGCCGATCGCGGCCAGCTGGTTCGCGGATCGGCAGATGGGCCCGGCGATCTACACCTACGGCACCGACCGCCAGAGGGCCGAGTTCCTGCCCGGGATGCTGTCGGGCGAGGCCACCTGGTGCATCGGGATGAGCGAGCCCGACGCGGGGTCGGACCTGGCCTCGCTCAAGACGGCCGCAATGCGCGACGGCGACCACTACGTCCTCAACGGCCAGAAGATCTGGACCAGCGGCGCGGCCAGCGCCCAGTACTGCTACGTGATCTGCCGCACCAGCACCGACGGCCCGCCGCATCGGGGTCTCAGCGAGCTGATCGTGGGAATGGACCTGCCCGGCATCGAGGTGCGGCCCGTGCGCGACATGGTGGGCAACCAGCACTTCTGCGAGATCTTCCTGACTGACGTGCGGGTGCCGGCCGCCAACCTCGTCGGCGTCGAAGGCGGGGCGTTCAGGCAGACCATGGTGCAGCTCGGCTACGAGCGGGGCGGCATAGACCGGCTGGTGTCCAACCGGCCGCTGTATGACCTGGCGCTCGAGCGAGCCGACGTCGGTGATCACCGAACCCGCCAGGAGATCGCGTCCATCGAGACCGGCTACCGCCTCGGACGGCTCATGGTCTACCGCGGCGCCCTGGGCCAGGGCGCCGCCGACTTCAGCGCGGGCACCAAGGCGTTCTGCACCGAGCACCAGCAGCGGGTGGCCCAGTTTGCGGCCCGGGTGCTAGGCCCGGCCGCCACCGTGGGCGACACGGTGCCCAATGCCATCTGCTACGCGCCCGCCTACACCATCCAGGGCGGCACGTCCGCGATCATGCGCAACATCCTCGGCGAGCGAGTCCTCAAACTGCCCCGCGAACCGAGATAGCCCGCTCAATCGAGCGCGCCGTCCGCCGGGGCTGGAAGAGGCGTGTGCTCAGTAGTGCCAGGGGAAGGGTGACCAGTCGGGGGGGCGCTTGTTCAGGAAGGCGTCGCGGCCCTCGGCGGCCTCGTCGGTCATGTAGGCCAGCCGGGTGGCCTCGCCCGCGAACACCTGCTGTCCGATCAGCCCGTCGTCGGCCAGGTTGAGGGCGAACTTCACCATCCGCTGCGCGGTGGGGCTCTTGGCGTTGATCTCGCGGGCCCACTCCAGGGCCACAGCCTCCAGTTCGGCGTGGGGGACCACCGCGTTGACCATGCCCATCTCGAAGGCCTGCCGGGCCGAGTAGGTGCGCCCCAGGAAGAAGATCTCGCGGGCTCGCTTCTGGCCGATCAGCTTCGCGAGGTAGGCCGAGCCGAAACCGCCGTCGAAGCTGGCCACGTCGGTGTCGGTCTGCTTGAACAGGGCGTGCTCGTCGCTGGCCAGGGTCAGGTCGGCCACCGCGTGCAGGCTGTGGCCGCCGCCCACGGCCCAACCCGGCACCACCGCCACCACCACCTTGGGCATCATGCGGATGAGGCGCTGCACCTCAAGGATGTGCAGCCGGCCCGAGCGTCCGGCATCGATGGTGTCGCCGGTCTCGCCAGTGGCGTACCGGTAGCCGTCGCGGCCCCGGATGCGCTGGTCCCCGCCCGAGCAGAAGGCCCAGCCGCCGTCGCGGGGCGACGGTCCGTTGCCGGTCACCAGCACGCAGCCCACATCGCTGGACATCCGGGCGTGGTCCAGGCACCGGTACAGCTCGTCCACGGTGTGGGGCCGGAAGGCGTTGCGCACCTCGGGGCGGTCGAAGGCCACCCGCACCGCGCCCTGATCAACCGCCCGGTGGTAGGTGACGTCGGTGAGGTCTTCGAAGCCGTCCACCGCCCGCCAGGCCTCGGGGTCGAAGAGCTCGGAGACCACCACCGCACACTACAGTGACCGGCCCAGAGGGCGATGCTGCTGACGATAGGTGACCTGGTCGAGGAACTCGTGGTCGAGATCCCCGGCGGCATGCGTCGGGGCCGTCTCGCGGAGGCCCGCACCCTCAGGGTCAGGGGCGGCTCGGCCGCCAACGTCGCAGCCATCACCTGTGAGAGGGGAGGGGCGGCCCGCTTCGTGGGACAGGTCGGCGCAGACGCCATGGGCGGCGCGCTGATCGAGGACCTGCGACAGCGAGGAGTCGATACCCAGGTGAGCGCCCACGGCGTGACCGGGGTGACGGTCAACCTGCTGCAGGACGGGTACCGCACCACGCTGGTGGACCGGGGGGCCGCGTCGAATCTGATAGCCGCCGATTCGGACGTGCTCGACGGGGTGACCCAACTGTTCGTGCCCGCCCGCTCGTTGATGGCCGACCCGCTCGCGACCGTGGTCGAGGGCATCGTCGCCACCGCCCTGGAGCGCCGGGTGCCCATAACCGTCGCCGGGCTGGCTGCCGACGAGGTGGTGCACTACGGCGCCGACGCCTTCCTGGATCTCGTGGCGACCCTGCGACCCGACTCGGTGATCTCCACGGCGCGGGACCATGCCCGGCTGGGGCTGGCCCTCGAACAGCCTGTCGAAGGCAGCGGCAGCACCATTGTGGTGGCGCCCGACCGCACCGCGGTGGTCACCGCCGACGGCGTCCAGTACCGGAAGCCGACCCCTGTGGTGACGGTGGTGGACCGCACCGGCGCGCAGGACGGGTTCGTGGCCGGCTACCTCATGTCGCGCCGGGCCGGGGCCGCCCCGATCGCGGCAGTCGACGCCGCCCACCGCGTCGTCGCGCTGGTGATGGCCCGGCTGGGCCCCACCACCCGGGGCGGGCCCGTCGAGGCCTGAGAGCCCCGTACTAGCAGTCGGCGGCGAACGCCGGGGTCCGGCCCCCTACTAGACGAAGGCCGAGGCGAACACCAGCGACACGATTGTCATCACCTTGATGAGGATGTTCATCGACGGCCCGGCCGTGTCCTTGAACGGGTCGCCGACGGTGTCGCCCACCACTGCGGCCTTGTGGGGATCGGAGCCCTTGCCCCCGTGGGCGCCGGCCTCTATGTACTTCTTGGCGTTGTCCCACGCGCCGCCCGCGTTGGACATGAAGATGGCCAACGCGAAGCCGCTCACCAACGCGCCGGCCAGGAAGCCGCCCAGCGTGTCCACGTCGATGAACCCGATCACCAGCGGCACGACCACCGCCAGCGCGCCCGGCGCCAGCATCTCGCGCAGCGAGGCCCGGGTGGAGATGGCCACGCAGGTGGCGGAGTCGGGGGAGACGCCCTCGACGCCCTCGCGCAACCCGGGGATCTCGCGGAACTGCCGGCGCACCTCCTCGATCATCTTGTTGGCGGCCCGGCCCACGGCGTCGATGGTGAGCGCCGCGAACAGGAACGGCACCATGGCCCCGAGGAACAGGCCGATGAACACGTCGACGGCGCCGATGTCGAGGTTCAG
>JAKZWH010000116.1:0-3275 GCA_047515615.1 Acidimicrobiales bacterium
AACTGGTGACGCGGGCCCAGTTCGCCACATTCTTGTGGCGCTACGAGGGCCAACCGCACGCCGAGCCCAGCAACGAGTTCAATGACGTGCACCCTGTTGCCCACTTCGCGCCAGCAGTAGAGTGGATGGCCGAGAATCGGATCACCGCGGGTCGTCGACCTGGCCGGTTCGACCCTTGGAGCAACGTGGACCGGGCGCAGTCGATCGTGTTCCTGCACCGCTTGGCGGGAGAGCCGCAGGGAGATGCGCAGATCGAGTTCTCCGACGTCGACGAGGATGGCTGGTTCCGGGACGCGCTGGCCTGGGCGATCGAGAAGGACATCGTCTGGTGGACGGACCTAGAGACCTTCGGCGCTGGGCTGCCCGCCAGCCGCGCTGACGTTGCCGCCCTGCTGCACCGCTATCACCTGCGGGAGTCAGATGCTCCGGGTCCAGATGCTCCGGGTCCAGATGCTCCGGGTCCAGATGCTCCGGGTCCAGATGCTCCGGAGGGGATGCTGTGACGGTCGTGGTCGTGCTGCTGGCCATTGCGGTCGGCCTCCTGGCGCTGCTCGTTTTCGGGCTGCTGAGGACCCACGCCGAGATCCTGCGGGCTCTTGACCGCGCCGGCATCAGCCTCGGCGACGACGGCGCGGGCCCGTCCGCGGGCGCGGCGGCGGACCAGTCCGAAGATGCGGCTCCCCCCGGGCAGGGGGCGGCCCGCGACATCCTCGGCACCGTGCCAACCGGAGGCCCGACCAAGGTGGCCGTCGTCGGCGTCTCGCATTTCACGCTGCTCGCGTTCCTGTCTTCGGGGTGCCGCACCTGTAAGCGCTTCTGGGAGGCGTTCGCCGAGCCGGGCCTCGAGCTGCCCGGGAGGCACACCCGCCTGGTGATCGTGGGCCAGGATCCCGTCCACGACTCGGAATCGGCTCTAGCCGAGTTGATTCCCCACGGCGTCAAGGCTGTGCTGTCTTCGGCGGCCTGGGAGGACTACGACGTTCCGGGCTCCCCGTACTTCGCACTCGTTGACGGTACCGACGGCCGCGTCGTGGGCGCGGGCAGCGCCCTGGAGTGGGACCAATTGCGGGGCCTGCTGCAGCAGGCACTGAGCGACGCGGGCCTAGACGACCGCTCCGGGCCGTCGGGGAGATCCTCCACACGCAACTCGGCCAAGGAGCGCGAAGGCAGGGCCGACGAGGCGCTGCTGTCCGCGGGGATCGGCCCCGGCCATCCGAGCCTGTACCCCGAAGGGTCAGGCCTCAACGGCGAGCACCGCAGCGACTCCGCGGAAGCCGGCGTCGATCGATGACCGCGGTTGCGGCCATCGGAGTGGCGGCGGCAGTGGCTGCTGGGGCGCGGTCGGCCTGGTCGCCTTGAGGGATGTCGATGCTCACGAGCATCAGCCCGCTCGGCGAGCGGGCCCGCGGCAACAGATGGTGGCAGACGGTGTGGTGGCTGGTCCTTGGAGCGGTGCTGGGGGGAGCAGCCGTCGGCGCCGCGCTGGGCGCGCTGGGGCAGGCTCTAGTCGGCTCGTCAGGCGACGGCGTCCGGCTCGTCTTGCTGGCCGGGGCGTGTGCTGTGGCCGCGGCCTGGGACATGACAGGTCGACGGCTGCCGGGCCGCCGCCAGGTCAACGAGGACTGGCTCGTCGCGTATCGGTCGTGGGTCTACGGGGCAGGCTTCGGTCTGCAGCTCGGCGCCGCGGTGGCGACGGTGGTCAACACCGCCCTGGTACCGCTGTTCATGGTGGCCGCGCTCCTGGCGGGGAACATGACCTCAGGCCTGGTGATCGGCGCGGCGTTCGGAACGGCCCGGGGCGCGAGCATGGCATTGAGCAGCCGGGTGCGCACGCCCGACGACCTGCGGCGACTGCACCGCCGCCTCGACCTCCACGCCGACCGGGCCCGCCACCTCGGCGCGGGCGTGGCGGCCGTGCTTGGTGGCGCGGCGGCAGCGAGCCTGTTGGCTCTGTGACCCGATGGTCATGCAGTTCGGACACGGGACCCCTCGCGTCGGCGGGGTGACATGACCAGGCTTGCTGCTCACGGGGTGAGCATCGATGTACCCGCAGGTTGGGAGGCGGAGCTGTCCACCCAGCCTGACCCCTCGACCCTGGACCCCACAGCGGACCCACTGCCCACGCCGCTGGTAGTGCTGCACGCGGCCAACTTCGCGCTGCCCGCCGAGCGGGGCGACTACGGGTCAGGGGCGGTCGAGATCATGGGCCGCAACGGGATATTCGCCGCGCTGGTCGAGTTCGACGGCGCGTCGGCCGCAACGATGCTCTTTGCCAGCGAGGGCGTGCCGACCCGGCTCGCGGCCGACGACTTCGGTCCCGACCAGCTTCATCTGTCCATACCGGGCCAGGCCGGCGTGCAGCAGTTCTTTCATGTGGCGGCGCGGGCGTACTGCCTCCACGCGGTGATCGGGTCGCACTCCCTGCGGGGCGTGCTGGTGCCCGAGCTCAACCGCGTCCTGTCGGGCTTGAGCATCGACTGAAGCCCGAGTGCCGCCCGCCCGCAGGAGGCTTAGAGCGACTCGCCCTCGTGCAGGATGCCGTAGACGTCGGTGCGGCGGTCGGCGCGGGGCTGGATGAGCTCGCTGCGGGCCTGGGCCCGCCGGGCCTCCGCCAAGTCGACATCGACGACTTCGAGCTGCTCCCGCACCGTCGACAGCGGTCCGGCGGCGATGCGGCCGTAGGGATCGGCCAGCACCGAGGAACCCAGGAACTCGGCACCGTCGCCCTGGCCGACCTGCGACGCGCAGGCGATGAACACCTGGCTCAGGTTGGCCTGCACCAGCGCGCCCTCGGCGTGGGGGATCAGCTCGCCCTCCGCGTACTGGCGCCGGTCGAAGCCGCGGATCCAGGCAGTCGGCACGCAGATCAGGTCCGCGCCCCGCAGCGCCAGCACCCGCACGACCTCGACGAAGCGCAGGTCGTAGCAGATGCACAGCCCGATGGTGCCCCAGGCCGTCTCGGCCACGGTCAGACCGGCGTCGCCGGGAGTGAAGCAGTGCTTCTCGACGTCGAAGAGGTGGAGCTTGCGGTAGTGGGCGACCACGCCGTTGGAGCCAACGGCCACCGCGGTGTTGTAGATGTCGTCTCCCGAGCGCTCGCACAGGCCACCCACGATGAGCCCGCCGTGGCGGGCGGCCTCGGCCTGCCAGTCGGTGACGGTCGGGCCGTCGAGGGTCTCGGCCAGCGGCTCAAGCGCCTCGCGGTCGGTGCTGTACCACGGCACGGCCATCTCGGGAAGCACCACGATGTCGGCGCCCTGCTCGAACAGCGAGGC
>JAKZWH010000117.1:0-2520 GCA_047515615.1 Acidimicrobiales bacterium
GGCCAGCTCGCGGCGGTGACCCTGCCCGTGGCGGGGATCGGCGAACGCTGGATACCGGTCAACCACCGCAGCGCCGCTGAGCCGTTGCGTATTGCCTGGGAGAAGTCCATGGGCGTCTGGTTCAACTCCACCCTCGGGATCTTGTCCATTCTCGCCTCCGGGAACGATCCGGCAGACCCGCAGCTCACAGGCGAAGACGTCAGGTGGCTGCCCGTGCCGGTGTTCAGTACCCCCCAAGCCAAAGCCCTCGCACTAGCCCTGATCGTGCATGAGAATTGTTGAGTGGGCGGGGTGAGTGTGTTTTCGTGTGTTTTGGGGTGGCTGGCGGGTGTGTAGCGGTGGCGGGGCGGGGGTGTGTGGGGTTGTCGGGGGCGCGGTGTGGGCTTGGTGGGGGGTTTTCGGGCTGGGGGGCTTGTGGCGGGGCGCGCTGGGGCGTGTTGGGCCGGCGCGGTGTTGGGGGCGTCCGCGGCGGTGGGGGTGTGTGCTCAGATGAGCAGGTCGATGCGGATGCGGGCGTTGAGTATGGCCGCGGTGGCGGCGCGGTTCGCGGGCAGTATGAGGGTGCTGGCTCGGGCGTGGCGCACGAGGCGGGCGGGGGTGTGCCAGAGGTTCCATCGCAGTGTTTTGGGTCTGGCGTGTTTGAGGGCGCCGGTGAGGCAGGTCTGTTGGAACCATCTCACGACGGTGTCCGCGAGCGCGGCGAGTTGGTGCCACGCGGCGTTGGCGGCGAGGTCGCAGAACGGGAACCGCTTCGCGCCGCTGTCTTTTAGGCGTGCTATGTGGTCCTCGACTCGGGCGTGGGCTCTCATGTCGGCGTCTCGGGCCGCGGGGCTGCCCTCGAGGTTGGTCCAGTGGCCCCAGTAGCGCCAGTCGTCGCTGGGGAACAGCGACCGCTGGGCGCCCTGGTGAAGCGGCTCGCGCCGCATGATGAGACGGGCGTCGGGCTCGGGCCGGTGCTCGCGGTCCACGAACCGGGTGAGGTCCGCGGCCCGCGCGCCGCGGCGTCGGCTCTGGCGGCGGCGGTGGCTCTGGCCGCGCTGGTTGTTGGGGCGGGGCTGGGGCTCGGCGGGCTGCCACAGCGCCGGCTGTGTGACGGCTGTGGCGATGGCGGCCTCGACTTCGGGAGTTCGGCGCGCTACCACGCTGTAGCCGACGTTGCGCTCGACACAGGCCGCGATGAACCCGTTGCAGCCTGCTGAGTCGGCGCGCACCCGCACCCGCCGCCGCGCCTGCGACGCGTCGTCGCCGAGGCGGTGCCCGCACGCGGCGTCTGTCGGCAGCGCCTCTATGGACGCGTCGAGCACCGCCGTCTGGTCTGTGATCGAGTTCGCCGCGGCGTTGCCGGGACGCAACTGCACCGCGAGGCACTCCCCGGTGCAGTCCGCGAACGCGTACATCGGATGGAACCCGAACCCGCCCTTGTAATGGGCAGCGGTGCCCTCCTTGTTCTCAGAGTGAACCTCCACCAGCGACGCGTCGATGTCGATCACGACCTCCCCGCGAGTTGCCGCGATCTGGGGCCACACCCGCTGCCGGGCGTGCGCCGCGGCCGCGCGCAGCGCCCCCAGGCGCTCGGCGTCGACGCCGCGCGCCACCCGGTACAGCGTCGACGCCGACGGCACCGAACCGAACAGAGCCCCCTCGCAGCGCAGGACCTCGATGTCGCTGCACGCCTCCCCGCCGCCCGCGAACACCAACAACGCCTGCACCAGCGCCTTGCCGCGGTCATGGACCGGCTCGCGTTCCCCGATCGGCCCATAGGCCCCACACAACAGCTCCCCCAGCCCCAACACGTCACAGAACCGGCCCAGAGCATGCAACCCCCCATGTCCCGACATCGACGCGGAGCCCTCCGCCACCCCCACGTCTGCCGTACAGTTATGATTCACCACGCGGGTGCCCTCCTGACCGGACCACGGACTGTGTATCACCGTCCATAATCCCACGTCAGAAGGGCATTCACGCGTCAATCACCCCACCCTGGCCCCAACCCATGCACGATCAGGGCTAGGACCCGGCTGCGAAACGCGAAGCTGAACCAGAGCCCGATGATCGGGACTATGGCGATGATCGGGATGGTCTGGAGAACCACCGCGTAGGGGTGAATCATGCGCTCGACCCAGCGGGCTCGGCTCATCAGCACGGCCACGGTGACCCCGATGACGATCGAGATGGCCAGTCCCAGCACGGTCACTTGGCCGGTGAGCCACAAGCCGGACAGGATCTCGGACAGATGGTCCCATTCGAGGAATCCGTTCTGAACCGTCGACTCCGGAGGGGGGAGGAGCACCCGTTGACGGTCAGGGGTCATCACAACCTGGCTGACCAACTCCCAGGCGCCGATGACGATGGCGAAGACGATCAGGGGCGGTGCGACCGAATGCCACCACCGACGCCGGCGGTGGCGAAGCGCGCCGTCAGTGCGCATGACACCGACGGCAGCCCATAGGTGGGATGCGGTCTAGAAGCCGATCGATGTATCGATGAACTCGTTGGTGGCGATGTCTTCGGCCTGCAAGC
>JAKZWH010000118.1:0-2871 GCA_047515615.1 Acidimicrobiales bacterium
CCACTGACACGGGATGGCCCCACACCCCGACGAGGGTGGCGGAGCGGACGGTAGCGAGCATGGCGGCCTCCTGCGCTGGGGATCGGAGGCCGTCGTCTTTCCGGCCGGCGGCTAGCCGTGCGTCGCGCTACGACGCGATGCATATATGACTATAGCACTTCTCGTGTATATCTGACTACAGCGAGGATCCGTCCGGTATCCAGAACCTCTTCGAAGGCGGGCATGCCCCGCACCCCGCCGGTGACGATCTCGATCTGGTCGTCGATGTTGGGGTAGCGCTTGACCATCAACCCTTCCGACAGCTTGGTGCCCCGGCCCCCGCCGCCGTCGTTTCCGTGGCAGTTGGCGCAGCGGTCGATGTAGGCCCGCCGTCCGGCCACCAGCTCCGGGTCGACCGAGCCGTCGGCGCCGACGGGCACCTCCGGCACGTCATCGGCCGCGCAGGCGCCGGCCGCCCCGGTGGCGATGGCGACGATCAGCAGGAGGAGGCGAGTCAGAAGGCGGCAGCGGACCATGGCGCGGTGTGGTGCGGGCGGGTGGCCGGCCCACGATACTGGGGCCATGGGATTCGACCCCACCCGGCCCCACCGGCGCCGGCCCACAGACCTCGTCTTCGTGGGCGCGGGGCTGCTCGTGGCCGTCATCCTGGTGGCGTGGGCGCTGCTGGGCTGACGCGTGGACCGTCCCGAGCGCCTCGGCGAGGTGGAGGTCCGCTTCATCCAGTCCTACCGGGCGACCAAGGACTACACCTGCCCGAACTGCAACCGCGCCATCCCGGCCGGGACCGGCCACTACGTCGTGGTGCCCACCGAAGCCCCCGACCTGCGCCGCCACTGGCACCGGGGCTGCTGGGAGCGGCGCACGCGAGGTCCCGTCGCCAAATTGACGTAGTAGTACCCCCTCACGGGTGCACAACTACGTCAATTTGAGCCTAGAAGGCGCCCTCGATCACGTCGACTTCGACGCCGGTGACGGTGGCCACGTCGAAGCGGACCCGTCCCCGGCGGCCGCCGGCTTCCAGCCACTGGGCCGCCAGCGACCGTATGCGGAGCTGCTTGCGCCGGTCGACCGCCTCCGCGGCCGCGCCGTAGCGCTCGGAGCGGCGAGACTTCACCTCGCAGAACACGATCTCGCCGTCGCGGAACAGAACCAGATCCAGTTCGCCCGAGCGCACCCGCCAGTTCCGGTCAAGCACCTCGTAGCCGGCCTCTTGGTACCAGCGAGCGGCTCGGCGCTCGCCCCAGGCGCCTCGAGCCTGCCGGGAGAGGTCGGATCCTCTGCCGGCCGGGCCCGGTGGGCCCGCACCCCGGTCAGCGATAGCGCTTCTCCTTGACCTTGGCCGCCTTGCCGGCCCGGTCCCGCAGGTAGTACAGCTTCGCCCGGCGCACATCGCCCTGGATGATCCGCTCGATGCGGTCGATGAGCGGGGTGTGCACCGGGAACGTGCGCTCCACGCCCACACCGAAGCTCACCTTGCGCACCGTGAAGGATTCGCGCACTCCGCTTCCCCGGCGCCGTATGACCACCCCCTCGAACAGCTGGGTGCGGGCCCGGTTGCCCTCCACCACGCGCACATGGACTCGGACGGTGTCGCCCGGCTGGAATTCGGGAATGTCGTCGCGAAGGCTCTGCGCGTCGACGAGGTCGGTGGGATTCATGACACTCTCCGCTCGAATCGACCGGCACGGCCGGGCCGGGCGAGTCTACGGGTGCTGCCCCTCGCCTCCACCGCCGCCGAGGCCGTGGGCCGCGAGGAGCTCCCGGTCCTCGTCGCTGAGCCCGCCGCGGGCCTCGATCAAGTCGGGGCGGCGCTCAATGGTGCGAGCCAGCGACTGGGCCCGCCGCCACCGGGCCACCCTGGCGTGATCGCCCGAGCGCAGCACCTCGGGGACCTCCCACCCCCGGAACCGGGCCGGGCGGGTGTATTGCGGATATTCGAGCAGCCCATCGCTGAAGGACTCCTCGACCGCGGAGGCCTCATTGGCGAGCACGCCGGGCACACACCGCCCGACAGCGTCCAGCACCAGCAGAGCGGCCGCCTCCCCTCCGGCCAGGACGACGTCGCCCACCGACAGCTCATCGTCCACCAGGTGCTGGCAGACCCGCTCGTCGACGCCCTCGTAGCGGCCGCAAAGCATCGAGAACCCGGCTCCGGAGGCCAGCTCGCGGGCCATGTCCTGGTCGAAGCGCCGGCCCGCGGGCGACAGGTAGAACAGCGGTCGGGGCGGTTTCACCGCCTCCACCGCGTCGAACAGCGGCTGCGGCATCATGACCATGCCCGCTCCCCCTCCGAAGGGCGCGTCGTCGACGCTGCGATGACGGTCGGTGGTGGCCATCCTGAGGTCGTGGACCCTCACGTCGAGCGTGCCGGCGGCGCGGCTTCGCCCGATGACCGAGGCCGAGGCCATGGCCTCCACCAGGTCGGGGAAGATCGTGAAGATGTCGATCCTGAAGCTCACGGCGCGGTCCCGCTCCCCACGATCTCAGCCGGCCGCCTCGAACAGCCCGTCGGGCACGTCCACATCGATGCGCTCGCCGGGCACCGAACCGACCACGAAGCGCAGCGGCACCAAGGCTCCGTCGGCCAGCTCGAGGAGGTCCCCGGCCGGGTTGGCCACGACGCTGGCCACGGGACCCCGGTCCGTACCGGACTGATCCACCACCCGGGCGCCGATCAACTCGTGGACCCAGGTCTCGGCGGGATCTTCTATCGGCCCAGCCCGAAGCACTAGGCCTCGCAGGGCCTCGGCCTTGCCGCGGTCGTCGATGCCGGCGAAGACGACGAGATGGCGCTTGTTGTGGGGTCGAGCCGCAACCACCCGCAGCGTTCCCGCATCGGTCTGCAACTCCGATCCGGGCGCCAAGCGCTCG
>JAKZWH010000119.1:0-20091 GCA_047515615.1 Acidimicrobiales bacterium
GGCGGGGATAGCGGCGTTCACGGTGATCGCGGCCCAGGAGCTGGTCCGCTACGGCGTGACGGTCAACTGCCTAGCCCCCACGGCCTGGTCGCGCCTCACCGCCCCGCTGATGGGCGGCGACGAGGCGTCCGGAGAGTTCAAGGACAGCATCGACCCCCGCTGGGTCGCGGTGATCACGACGTGGCTCGCCAGCCCCGAGGCGGCCAACGTGACCGGCCGGATCTTCGACATTCGGGGTGAGAAGCTCGGCATCGCCGAGGGCTGGCACCTGGGTCCGGTTGAGGTCCAGCCCGACAATCCGGCCGAGCTGGGCCCAGTGGTGGCCAAGCTGATGGCCGAGGCCCGCCTCAACGCCAACATGGCCGGCAAGGATCACGAGGGCCTCGGTTTCCCCAGCCAGTCCATCTAGCCATCTAGCCGCGGTCGGCTGCCGGAAGCCTGACCGTCATCTCTGTGAACTCGCCGGGCTCGGACTGTGCCGTTATTGAGCCGCCGTACTGCCGGACCACGTCGCTGGAGAGGCTGAGTCCCAGTCCTACGCCCGTTCCCGACGGCTTCGTCGTATAGAACGGGTTGAAGATCTTGTCCATGGAGTCGGCCGGGATTCCGGTTCCATTGTCGCGGATGCGGATGACTACCTCTGCGCCGGTTCGCTCTGTTCTGAGCCACAGAGTCGGCTTGTACGAGCCGTGGTCTTCCTCGACCATTCGCCGTTTCTCGTCCAATGCGGAACAGGCGTTGCCAACCAGATTCAGGAACACCCGGCCCATGTCCTCGGGCACTACCTCCATCTCCCCGATACTGGCATCGCAGTCGCTGTCGATGTCGAGCTCGAAATCCTCGTACAGGGCGAGGGCGCTGTGGTATGCGATCATGGCTCTGTCGTTGAGCAGGTTGTTGATGTCGACGGGCTGGGGCTTGCCGCCTCCACGTCCGATCATCACCATGTCCCGCACGATCCGGTTGGCACGCTCTCCGTGAGTTCGCATCCGCAGCATGTTCTCGGCCAGCTCGTCGGTGATGCCGACGATCAGACCGCGCTCGTCGTCCTCGAGGTCCTCTACATGGTGCTCGATCGCCTCACGAAGCTCGGCTACCAGCTCCTCCGACGCCTCAGAGAAGTTCTTCATGAAGTTCAGAGGGTTCCTGATCTCGTGGGCCACACCCGCTGTCAGCTCGCCGAGCTCCACCAGCTTCTGGCGTAGGATGATCTGATCCTGCGTCTGCTGCAGCTCCAAGAGCACCCGCTGCAGCTCGTCGTTCTTCTGTTGCAGGTCGTCGGACAGTTCTCGCACGAGATCCAGCTGCTGAGCCTCGATTGATCGCAGCCGGAGCCTCTCCAGGGCGTCGGCGGCTTCGTTCACCTCATCGTTGCCGGCCAGCTCCACTCTGTAGTCCAGGTTTCCCTCGCCCATGTGGCGAATCCAGATCTCCAGCGCGACGGTGCGAAGGCCGGTGCGCACGAGGCGATAAAACGTGAAGACCAACAGGGCGAGGCAGAGCGATGCGAGAACGACCAACGCACGGTCACCGGTGGCGATTGTTTGCACCAGCAGCGCGACGTTCACGATGAGGATCAGCGCCATGGCGAGGATCACCTGGACGGACTTGCGCCGAAGGCTGTATGGGGAGATCGGGTCCTCTCGCCCACTGGTAGTCGACTTGAGCGCCATGGTCTCCGTTCCTTCGGCTCGCTGGTCGATTGCCGGGCAGCGCGGCGGGGTAATGCTTCGGACTCTACAAATATTGCAGACTCCATAAACCGGCCGCGCTCGGACGACCCGATAGCCGCTGGAGGTTCTGGCGGCGACATAATGGCATGAGGCAATCACCGCCCGGCCGGAAGGTGCCCGATTCATGGACTTCGAGTTGAGCGACGAGCAGCAGATGTTCCGCGACGTGCTGCGACGGTTCGTCAACACCGAGATCAAGCCGGTGGCCCGCGAGATGGAGCAGTCGGGCCAGTACCCCCACGAGATCGTGGCCAAGATGGCCGAGATGGGCCTGTTCGGCATCACCGTCGGTGCCGAGTACGGCGGGCTCGACCTCGACACGGTGTCGATGAGCCTGGTGTTCGAGGAGATCTCGATGGGCTGGATGGGCATCGCCGGAATCCTGGGCAGCCACTCGCTGAGCTGCCGGATGATCACCCTGCACGGCACCGAGGAGCAGAAGCAGCGCTGGCTGCCCGAGCTGGCCACCGGGCAGCGCCGCACCGCCATCGCCCTCACCGAGCCCGGAGCGGGCAGCGACCTGCAGGGCATCTCCACCCGGGCGTGGCGAGACGGCGACGAATATGTGATCCGGGGGACCAAGACCTGGATCACCAACGCCCGCTTCGCCAACCCGCTACCGGTTCTGGTGAAGACCGACCCCGACGCCGAGCCCCGCCACCGGGGCATGAGTGTTCTGATGGTGGAGGCGGGCACCCCCGGCTACGAGGTGCTGCGGGACTTGGGCAAGCTGGGATACAAGGGCCCGGAGTCGTGCGAGGTGGTGCTCGACGACGCGCGGGTGCCCGCGGACAACCTGCTCGGCGGGCAGGAGGGCCTGGGGTTCAAGCAGGTCATGTCGGGGCTGGAGGTCGGCCGCATCAACATTGCGGCTCGGGGCGTGGGGGTGACCCAGGCTGCTCTCGACGCCTCGCTGGCGTACTCCCAGCAGCGCGAGGCCTTCGGCCAGCCCATAGGCGAGTTCCAGGCCATCCAGCTCAAGCTGGCCGACATGGCCACCGAGTTGGAGGCGGCCCGGCTGCTAACCCGCTGGGCCGCCCACCGCATCGATCAGGGCCTGCGAGCCGACGTGGAGGCGGGGATGGCCAAGTACTTCGCCTCGGAGGCGGCCATCAAGGCGTCGCTGGAGTCGATGCGGATCCACGGCAGCTACGGGTATTCGACTGAGATGGAGGTCGAGCGGCTCTACCGCGACGCTCCGCTGATGGCCATCGGCGAGGGCACCAACGAGATCCAGCGCACCATCATCGCCAAGGGCCTGCTGCGGCGGGCCCGCGAGCGGGCATGACGGCGGCCGCCAGCATCGCTCGGAGTGACCTCGTCTCGGACGAGCGGGCGGCCGCGTTCGAGGCCGACGGCTTCGTCGCGGTCGACTCGCTGATCGACACCAGCCTGATCGATCCGCTGAGGGACCGGTTCGAGCGGCTGTTCCGGGGCGACTTCGAGACCGGCACAGCCCCCGACGAGGTCAACTGGCGCGAAGGCCACAGCGATCCGACGCTCACCCGCCAGATCTGCAACGGCTGGAAGGCCGACCGTCTGATCGCGTCGGTGGTGCTCGATGCCCGCCTCGGCGAGGCCGTGGCCCGCCTCGCGGGCTGGCCCGGCGCCCGCATCGCCCAGGACAACGTGCTGTGGAAGCCGCCGGGCGCCCGGTCGCTGGGCTTCCACCGCGACAACGCCTATCTGGCCTGGTACACGCCGACCGAGATGTTCTCGTGCTGGATCGCGCTCGACGACACCACCGCAGACGGCGGCACCCTGGAGATAGCCCGAGGCTCGCATCGCTGGCCCACTGCAGCGGATCGGATGGGCGAGTTCCACGCCCCCGAGGACTACCGGGCCACCGTCACCGCGGCCGCGCAGCGTGCCCAGATCGCCGAGCTCGACATCGCGGCGATGGAGGTGCCTGCCGGAGGCGGGTCGTTCCATCACGGATGGGCGTGGCACGGCTCGGGCCCCAACCGCTCCGGCCCCCACCGCCGGTCGTTGGTGCTGCACTGCGCCAGCAGCGAGGCCCGCTTCAACCGGGCCGGCTTCGGCGAGGGCAACGGGCCGGTCTACTCCCGCTACGCAAGGCTCACCGACGACGAGATGGACGAGAACCATTTCCCGATCCTGTGGCGGTCCGACGGCTACCGGACCCCCGGCATCTAGAGCCCGGCTCGTACGACGGACAGCCGTCGGTCTCAACACCTGAACTCCGCGGCGAGGCTCTCCGAGCACTCCTCTAGCGCTCGTCCGGCTCGGTCGGTGCGCTGTCCGGAGGCTCAAGTGGCGGATCGACGCATCCGGAGCGGCGGCCGGTGGTGAGAACTCGGCTCGTTCTGGTCACCCCGTTGTGGCCCGAGCCGGGGTCGTCGGTGGTGAGGTACCGGACGATCCCCGCCGCGATCGCGTTCGCCTCCACCTGCTGAACCGCCGGGTCGGCCATCAACTCCGCCTCCGGCGGGTTGGACAGGTACACGGCCTCGACGATGACGCTGGTCAGTCCCTCGGAGAGGCGCAAGATGCCGAACAGGTCCTTGCTGTCGCTGGTGCGCAGGAAGGCCCGAGTGCCCTGGTTGCTGGTCTTGGCCCAGGCCACGTCGTACTGGGACAGGGCCCCTTGGACTTCCTCGAACAGGATCCCCGCGAGCCGCATGGATTCCGGGTTGTGAGCCTGATGGAAGACTTCGGTGCCGGGATCCGGCGAACGGTTGGTGGTGCCACCGTTGTGGTGGATCGACACGAACACCTCAGGAGCGAGGGCTAGCGCGATCTCGGCGCGCGTGAGAATGGGCGTTTCGATGTTGGTGGTTCGCGTCAGGATGACGCTGTAGCCCCGAGCCTCCAGTTCTGCGCGCACTAGCTCCGCCACCGCCATGTTCAGGTCCCGCTCGACCAGTCCATTGGCGCCCACCGCGCCCGTGTCGCGGTGACCACCGTGGCCCGGATCGAGCACGACGTCGGCGCGGGCCACATGGGTTCCGAAGTCGATGACGGTTTCGTTGGCGCACGTGGTTGCGACCAAGTAGCCGTCGTCGCGCACTTCGCGGACCGGCAGCACCAGGTCAGACGAGGTCGCGATCACTCCCAACCCCGGCGTGTCCGGCACCGTCCCCAAGAAACTGAAGGGGGTCTCCGTGCTCGGCAGTGTCGTCGTGGGCGATGTGGTTGCCTGGGAGGTTGTCGTTGGTGGCGCGGTGGTGGTTGGTGGCGCAGTGGTGGTTGGCGGGACGGTGGTGGTCGGTGGGACGGTGGTGGTCGGTGGCGCGGTGGTGGTTGGCGGGACGGTGGTGGTGGGTGGCGCGGTCGTCGGCGGGACGGTGGTGGTTGGCGGGACCGTTGTAGAGGGAGCGGTGGAAAGGTCGGCCGACGGCGTCTCCGTGGTGGTGGTCGATCGTGCGGTCGTGGAGGGCGCGGGGTCAGGCCGGGCGTCGGCCGCAGTGGTGGGAGTCACCGGTTCGGTCGTCGCCGTGCGGGCATCGGTTGTCGGAGTCTGGGACGCCGCCGTCCCGGCGTCCGCGATCGGTGTGGCGCCTTCGGCCGAGGCTTCACCGGGGCGTGGTCCGTCGGGGTTGCCGTAGCACCCAGTCGCAGCCAGCACCGATGCTGCGATCAACGTCGCGACAGCGACTCGACCCGTGACAACACTCCGTTTCACAACGTTCAAGATTCTTGCTCGTCTCTCTCGTCCCGAGCGAAGGCGGGACCGGTAGCCTCGCCGCCCGTGCCCATCGTTGCAATTTCGATCGCGGCAGTCGCAGTCGGGGCGACGGCTCGAGCAGTGAAGCGGTGAGAGCACCAAGGCTGTTGAGGTCCTGTGGTGGACTTGCCGGAGCCTCCGGCTTGGTGGCGCGGACTGGCCTTATGCGGTTGGCCGGGGGTGCGGTCGTCGTGGCGACGATCGCGGCGGCCACGCTCGGGGTCGCGAGTGCCCAGACAGCCTCTGATGGCGGCGTGCACGATCCCGCCATCCGGGCCTTGGACGACCTCGGAGTGTTCGCCGGCATCGAGTGCAACCCGGCTGAAGGAGGCGACTGCCTCGGCGAGCCGATGATGCGCTGGACCGTGGCGGTCTGGCTCGTGCGCGTCCTCGACGGCGAGGAGCCCCCAGTGCCTGAGTCCATTCGCTTCGCCGACGTTGCGGCCGACGAATGGTGGGCGCCCCATGTGGAGCGCCTGGCTGAACTGGGCGTCACGAAGGGCTGCCGGCCCGAGCCGTCGCACTTCTGCCCCCACAGCCCCGTCACCAGGGCCCAGGTCGCCTCGTTCCTGGTCCGCGCCTTCGAGCTGGCGCCCTCGGGGCCCTTCGGCTTCACCGACACCGGCGGCAACGTCCACAAGGCCGCCATCAACTCGCTGGCCGCGGCGCGCATAACCAACGGCTGTGACGATTGGCCGCTGCGCTACTGCCCCCGCGACCCCGTGCGCCCGGGCCAGATGGCCTCCTTCCTCGCCCGAGCCCTCGACTTGGTCCCCCGGCCGGAGGCGGTCGCCTCCCGGTATGACGGCTGGGTCGATCCCGAGTCGTCGGGCAAGCCCTGGGGCGACGCAGTGGAGGGGTTGCTTACGTTCCGCGGCAATCCCACCCGCAGCTACTACGGCCGCGGGCCGGTCCCCGAGGCCCCGCGCGTCGTGTGGCGGTTCCCCGACGGAGGGCCCATGTGCTCCAACTCCCCCGTCGGGGGCAATCCCCGCATCTGGTGCGGGTCGGGATGGACCGGGCAGCCATCGGTTTTCGAGCGGGCCGGCTCGACCTGGCTGGTGGTCGGGGCCTTCAGCCGCAACGTCCACTTCCTCGACGCCGACACCGGCAAGCGACTGCTGCCCGACTTCCGCACCGGCGACATCATCAAGGGATCGGTGACCATCGACCCCGACGGCTACCCGCTCGTGTACACGGGCAGCCGCGACAACAAGTACCGGGTCATCGCCTTCGACGGCGAGGAGCCCCGGGAGCTGTGGTCGCTGGACGCCTACGAGGCGGGGCCGATCCAGTGGAACGACGACTGGGACAGCGCGGGCATGGTCATCGACAACCACCTGCTGCTGGGCGGCGAGAACTCCCGGTTCTACGTGGTGCGCCTCGACCGGGGCTTCGACGCCGACGGCCGGGTCACGGTGGATCCCCGCGTGGTGTTCCAGACGCCCGCATGGGACGACGAGCTGCTGGCCGCGGTGGGCCGCGAGCTGTCGATCGAGAACTCGGTGGCGGTTAGCGGCGACACCGTGTACTTCGCCAACTCGGGCGGCCTGATACAGGGCTGGGACCTCAGCGGCCTGACCGATGACCCCGACGCTGTCCCGGAACGCGTGTTCCACTACTGGGCCGGCGACGACGTGGACGGCTCGCTGGTGATCGACGCCGAGGGGATGATCTACGCCGGGATCGAATACCAGCGAGGCACCGCCCGCTCCCGCGAGGTCGGCCAGATCATCAAGCTCGATCCCACCAAGCCCGACGACCCGCTCGTGTGGAGCGTGCACGCCCGCGGGGCGCTGAACGCCTCGGGCGTGTGGGCCACCCCCGGCCTGCACCGAGACATCCTCATCGTGCCCACCCACACCGGCCACATCTACGGCATCGACACCGCCACCGGCGAAGTGCGCTGGGTCAAGAAGCTCTCAGGCCCCGTGTGGCCGAGTCCTGTAGTCGTCGACGACGTCTGGATCCAGGGCGCCTGCAACGGCTGGCTCTACGGCTTCGATGTGTCGGACACCACGGTGGAGCCTCCGCAGTTGTGGAGGGTCAACCTCGGCGCGTGCATCGAGTCCACTCCCGCGGTGTGGGACGGACTCATCGCGGTCGGCACGAAGGGCGGGTGGATCTATGGCCTGCGCTAGCCGAGCACGTGCCACCCAGGCAGGAACAGCCTTCCGCGGCGGCGCCCCTGCCGACCCGCAGCGGCCGCACCGCCGGCAGCAATGTGGGCGGTCCGAGGGAGTGGCCCGTCACCCAGCCGTGGCGTAGCCTCGCCGTTCGTGTCTGTGATGTCTGCGCTGCACGCGTCTGCGGCGGTGCTGCTGGTGGCGGCGGGAGCAACCAAGCTGTCGCGGCCTGCGGGCGGCTCGGCGGCCTTGCTCGGGTTCCAGACCCGGGCCGGGGTGGTGCGGCTCATCGGAGCGTTGGAGGCTGCGGCCGGCGTAGCCGCCCTGCTCGTCGGTGGACCGGCGGTGTGGGCTGTGGGCCTCCTCTACGCGGCGTTCTCGCTGGTCGTGTTGCGAGCCGTGCTCGCGGGCGCGGACTCCTGCGGGTGCTTCGGCCGCCTCGCCGCCCCACCGTCGCTGATCCATGTCGTCGGTAATCTGGTGCTGGCCGCGGTGTCGTTCGGTGCGGCCGGCGCGTCCTCCCCGCCGATCCCTGCGGTCGTGCAGGCGATGGGTGACAGCCCCGCCGTCGGTGTCGCGCTGGCGGCGGTGGTCGCGTTGCTGGCCGGGCTGCTCCTGGTGTCCTTCACCGCCCTGCCCGAGGCGCTCGGCGCCCGGACTTCCCGCCTCGGTGCCGCGGGCCTATTCCGGGCCCTGCCATCGCCGGCCACCAGCCGAGCAGCGACTCGGGACGCGGTGGGCCGCCGATGAGCCGCAAGCTGGTCGAGCGGGTCTCCCGCGTGGTGGACCGCCGCGCCGGGCGCCGGGGCTTCCTGCGCTCGTCGGCCATGGCCGCCACGGCCATGGCCGTGGCTCCCGTCGCCTACGCGATGCGCCCGACCACCGCGGAGGCCGCCATCGTGCTGTGCAAAGGGCACCAGTGCAATCCCGGTGCCCTGTGCTGCGACAACTGGAGCGAGTTCTGCTGCAAGATCACCGGAGAGAACCTCTGCCCGCCGGGAACGATCGTCGCGGGCTGGTGGAAGGCGGACGGCTCGGGATTCTGCGACTTGAACGGCCCGCGCCCGCGCTACTACCTCGACTGCAACTTCACTTGCGACGAGGGCTGCCGGTGCTCCTCCAGAGGGTTCTGCGACCGCGGATGCACGCCGGCCCGCTGCCAGTGCCACGGCGGCTGCGACACCCGCAAGTCGGAGTGCCTCCGCTTCCGCTACGGGCAGTGCAACCAGGACGTCTGCGTGGGCCAGCTCAAGTGCCGCATAGTCACCTGCGTGCCCCCGTGGAAGTGGGATCCGGCGTGCGCGACGTCCCCGGTGCTGAGCAGCCCGGGGACCCGCTGGCACGACCGTCCCTGCCTGCACGAGGGCTTCACCGACATCCCTCCCCTGGCCTTCTACGCCGAGGCCGTGGAGTGGATGGCCAGCGAAGGCATCACCACCGGCTTCACCGACGACTTGTTCGGTCCCGACGAACTGGTGACGCGGGCCCAGTTCGCCACATTCTTGTGGCGCTACGAGGGCCAACCGCACGCCGAGCCCAGCAACGAGTTCAATGACGTGCACCCTGTTGCCCACTACGCGCCAGCAGTGGAGTGGATGACCGAGCATCGGATCACCACGGGTCGTCGACCTGGCCGGTTCGACCCTTGGAGCAACGTGAGCCGGGCGCAATCGATCGTGTTCCTGCACCGCTTGGCGGGAGAGCCGCAGGGAGATGCGCAGGTCGAGTTCTCCGACGTGGACGAGGATGGCTGGTTCCGGGACGCGCTGGCCTGGGCGATCGGGAAGAACATCGTCTGGTGGACGGACCTAGAGACCTTCGGCGCTGGGCTGCCCGCCAGCCGCGCTGACGTTGCCGCCCTGCTGCACCGCTATCACCTGCGGGAGCCAGATACTCCGGAGCCAGATACTCCGGAGCCAGAAACTTCAGAGGTGATGCTGTGACGGTCGTGGTCGTGCTGCTGGCCGTCGCAGTGGGCGTGCTGACCCTGATCGTGTTCGGTCTGCTGAGGACCCACGCCGAGATCCTGCGAGCCCTCGACCGGGCCGGCATCAGCCTCGGCGCCGGCGCCGCCGGCCCGCCTGGGGGCGCGGCGACGAACCGGTCCGGGGATGCGGCTCCCCCCGGGCAGGGGGCGGCCCACGACATCCTCGGCACCGTGCCAACCGGAGGCCCGACCAAGGTGGCCGTCACCGGCGTCTCGCATTTCACCCTGCTCGCATTCCTGTCGTCGGGGTGCCGCACCTGCAAGCGCTTCTGGGAGGCGTTCGGGGAGCCGGGCATAGAGCTGCCCGGGGGGAACACCCGTTTGGTGATCGTGGGCCAGGATCCGGTCCACGACTCGGAGTCGGCGCTAGCGGAGTTGGTTCCCAGCGGCGTCAAGGCCGTGCTGTCGTCGGCTGCGTGGGAGGACTACGACGTTCCGGGCTCGCCGTACTTCGCTCTCGTAGACGGCACCGAGGGTCGGGTCGTAGGCGCGGGCAGCGCGCTGGAGTGGGACCAGTTGAAGGGTTTGCTGCAGCAGGCGCTTGATGACGCGGGCCTGGCCGACCGACCCGGGCCGTCGCGGCGGGCATCGGCGCACCGGACGGCGGGTGAGCGTGAGCGCAGTGCCGACGAGGCGCTGCTGGCGGCGGGGATCGGCCCCGGCCATCCGAGCCTCTACCCCGAGGGATCGGGCCCCAACGGCGAGCATCGCAGCGACGCTGCGGAAGCCGGCGCCGATCGATGACCGCGGTTGCGGCCATCGGAGTGGTGGCGGCGTTGGCCGCCGGGGCGCGGTCGGCTTGGTCGCCTTGAGGGATGTCGATGCTCACGAGCATCAGCCCGCTCGGTGAGCGGACCCGGGGCAACAGATGGTGGCTGACGGTGTGGTGGCTGTCCCTAGGAGCGGTGCTGGGGGGAGCTGCCATCGGCGCCGCGCTGGGCGCACTCGGGCAAGCTCTAGCCGGCTCTCTAGGCGACGTCGCCCGGCTTGTCTTGCTGGCCGGGGCGTGTGCTTTGGCCGCGGCGTGGGACATGTCGAGTCGACGGCTGCCGGGCCGCCGACAGGTCAACGAGGACTGGCTCGTCGCGTACCGGTCGTGGGTCTACGGGACGGGCTTCGGCCTGCAGCTCGGCGCCGCGGTGGCGACCGTGGTCAACACCGCCCTGGTGCCGCTGTTCATGCTGGCCGCACTCCTGGCGGGGGACACGTCCGCGGGCCTGGTGATCGGCGCGGCGTTCGGCGCGGCCCGGGGCGCGACCATGGCTCTGAGCAGCCGGGTGCGCACGCCCGACGACCTGCGACGACTTCACCGCCGTCTCGACTTTCACGCCGACCGGGCCCGCCGTCTTGGCGCTGGCGCTGCGGCCGGGCTCGGCTGCGCGGCCGCAGCGAGCTTGCTGGCTCTGTGACCCGATGGTCAGGCAGGTCGGACACGGTACCCTTCGCGTCGGCGGGGTGACATGACCAGGTTGGCTGCTCACGGGGTGAGTGTCGATGTACCGGCGGGCTGGGAGGCGGAGCTGTCCATCCAGCCGGACCCCTCGACCCTGGATCCCGCGGCGGACCCCCTGCCCGCGTCGCTGGTGGTGCTGCACGCGGCCAACTTCTCGCTGCCCGCGGAGCGGGGCGACTACGGATCAGGGGCGGTCGAGATCATGGGTCGCAACGGGATCTTCGCCGCGCTGGTCGAGTTTGACGCAGCCTCGGCCTCTTCGAAGCTGTTTGCCGCTGAGGGTGCGCCGATCCGGCTCACAGCCGACGACTTCGGTCCCGACCAGCTGAATCTGTCCATACCGGGCCAGGCCGGCCTGCAGCAGTTCTTTCATGCGGGGTCGCGGGCGTTCTGCCTCTACGCGGTGATCGGGTCGCACTCCCTGCGGGGCGTGCTAGTGCCCGAACTCAACCGCGTCCTGTCGGGCTTGAGCGTCGACTGAGCGGCCCGCAGGAGCCTCTAGAGCGACTCGCCCTCGTGCAGGATGCCGTAGACGTCGGTTCGGCGGTCGGCCCGAGGCCGGATGAGTTCGCTGCGGGCCTGGGCCCGCCGGGCCTCCGCCAAGTCGACATCGGCGACTTCGAGCTGCTCCCGCACCGTCGACAACGGGCCGGCGGCGATGCGGCCGTATGGGTCGGCCAGAACCGAGGACCCCAGGAACTCGGCGCCGTCGCCGGGGCCGACCTGCGATGCGCAGGCGATGAACACCTGGCTCAGGTTGGCCTGCACCAGCGCGCCTTCGGCGTGGGGGATCAGCTCACCCTCGGCGTATTGGCGCCGGTCGAAGCCGCGGATCCAGGCGGTCGGCACGCAGATCAGGTCCGCGCCCCGCAGCGCCAGCACCCGGACAACCTCGACGAAGCGCAGGTCGTAGCAGATGCACAGCCCGATGGTGCCCCAGGGGGTCTCGGCCACGGTCAGGCTGATGTCGCCGGGAGTGAAGCAGTGCTTCTCGACGTCGAAGAGGTGGAGCTTGCGGTAGTGGGCGACCACGCCGTCGGGGCCGACCGCCACCGCGGTGTTGAAGATCGCGTCGCCGCTGCGCTCGCATAGGCCACCAACGATGAGCCCGCCGTGGCGGGCCGCCTCAGCCTGCCAGTCGGTGACTGTCGGTCCGTCGAGCGCCTCGGCCAGCGGCTCAAGCGCCTCACGGTCGGTGCTGTACCACGGCACCGCCATCTCGGGCACCACCACGATGTCGGCGCCCTGCTCGAACAGCGAGGCGGCCGCATCGACGCTGGCCTTCCTGTTGGCCTCGACCGCTCCCGGGCGGCCGAGTATCTGCGCCAGACCGATTCGAGTCACTCGATTCACGCCTTCGTGTTCGTCGCGGCCCCGGCTCCGCGGGCTCGGGGAGGGTGGAGCTGATCGGACTCGAACCGACGACCCCCTGCTTGCAAAGCAGGTGCTCTAGCCAACTGAGCTACAGCCCCGTGCCCGCCGAGCGTAGCGGGGGCCGTGCAGCAGAAGGATGCGGTACCACCTGAGCGTTCAGATGAGGTATGCACTGGCCCAAAGAATCAGGGGCCGAGCAGTGCTGCGGGGATCACACCGATCCCGTCACGTCGCCGGTATGCCTCCCGGCCTGTCGTGATCACAGCCGCGTCGACCAGCCGCGGCCCCACCCTCTCGGCGAGCCATCGCAGATGCCTGAGGTCTCCATCGTGGACGGTCGAGGTGAGCTTCACTTCCAATGCCATGATCCCGCCGTCGGCTCGTTCGACGACTAGATCGACCTCATGGCCGCCGCCGTGGGTGCGCAGGTGAGACACACGAGCCCTGCTGGCCTGCGCGTACACCCGTACCGACAGCGTCACTAGCGACTCGAACAACGCTCCAAGCAATGGCCCGTCACCGCCCCAGCCGCTGCGGCCCGCGAGCAGCCCGTCCGCGGTGGCGCCGAGCAGCCGAGCCGCGATGGCGGGATCGGCCATCTGATGCACAGGCGCCGACGCCAGTCCCCGCAGGCGATTGCGGGTCGGCGACCAGGCCGGCACCTCTTCGATCATCCAGAGACTCTCGAGCGCGGCCCGGTAGGGGACCGCGGTTGTGCGCGCCGGCTTGTCGGCCTCGCCCGCCGACGCCGCGTCGCGGATCTTCTCGAACGAGGCGGCCGTCGAACTGGCCGCCGCGTAGGCGGCCATCCAGCTGCGCAGCCCGCCGCGGTCGCGGAAGGTTCGCCCGAACCCGTGGATGTCGTGCTCGACTATGCGTTCGATGTAGCCGTCGAGCAAGCCGAGACGCACCCGGGTCGGCTGGACACGCAACCCTGGGAAACCCGACCGGGTGATCTCCTCGGCGTACTGCTCCACCCCGATATGGGTCGCTCCGCCGAGGTCGGTTCGGCCGCCGACAAGCAGTTCGCTGAGGCCCACCGTCGGCGTGTCGAGCCCTCGCTCGGCGAGCGACATCGGCCGCATCCGGACGGTGATGATCCGGCCTGCGCCGGTGTGGGTGGGCGCATCGGCGGGCGCGGCCGACCCGGTGAGCAGGAACCGCGATCCGGTCGGGTCATCGTCCACGGCGCGGCGCACCAGATCCCACGAGCCGGGCAGGCGCTGCCACTCGTCGATGAGCACCGGCGGCTCGCCTGCTACGACCCGCCGCGGTGCGGCCCTTAGCACTGCCAGCTGATCGGGATCGTCGAGACGGTGCACTGTCTTGGCTCGGCGCAGGGTGGTCTCAGTCTTGCCGACCCCACGGGGCCCCTCCACGGACACGGCCGGAGCCTCGGCAAGCTCACCGAGCTCGGTGTCGACAATCCGAGGAAGATACACCACCACACCCTCAAGCATACAGTTTCAACACCGACAATACTACAGGTTCTGCATCATAAGTGCTACAGGTTCTACACTATGAGTGTTACAGAAACGACACCAGGATCGCTACAGCTTCTAGAGCACGACCGGCGGGCTTCCGGCGTGTGGCAGGCGGTGCTGTCGGGGAAGACGCCGATGGCTGAGGGTCCTCAGGAGGCGAGGGGGCGGCCGAAGGGCAGCTCGTCCTGCCAGGTGGCCAGGAACGCTTCTGCCGCGTAGCAGGCGCCTAGGAACGGACCGTCGTCGGACTTGAGGGCGTCGGCCATGAGCGCGGCGACCGTGCTTGCGACCTCGGCGCGGAGCTCGTCGTCGCCGGTGTCCGGGCTGCTCCAGGCGGCGACGGTGGATCCGGCCAGCGCGACGAAGTCGGGCACCGCAGCGATGCCGGTCCTGCGGCACACCGCCAGTGCCTTGGAGGTGTATGCGAGGCGCCCGCTGGGCACCAGGGCCCGGCACTCGAGACCTTCGACCACGCCGTGGTTGACGATCCCCATCCTCGAGCCGGCGAACACCACGCCGGCACCGATGCCCCACAGCGCGTCGGGCTTGCCCAGGCCGTTGCCGGCCAGCGCGCTCAGTGCTCTGTCGCCGTGCTCGGCCCAGGCCTCGGCCAGGGAGGCGGGATCGAATCCGTCGTCGGCGGCCAGTGATCCCTCGGCGGTGGCCAGGCCCACGACGCGTCCGCCTCTCTGTGACACGGCTTCGGCCAGGGCCGGGCCGGACGCTGAGAAACCTTCGATCACGGCCGTGCAGCCGTCGAGGCCCACGGCCGCGTCGGCGGCCACAGCCGCGGACAAACCGTCGCACTCCGCGGCAAAAGTGCCGAGCCGGGCCACCGTGCGGGGGTCTCCGTCTCGCAGAGGGGCCAAGTCATCCTCGCCCACGCCCTTGGCCGCGTCGGCCAGGTAGGTGCCGTCGGGCACCAGCGCCGCGGCCTCGGCCACGAATGAGGCCACTGCCTCGGCCCGCAGCGGGGCCTCGGCGCTGATCCCGGCGGAGGCGCCGCTGCGGCGCATCTGCAGCGCCGCGTACGTGTAGGTCTGGGACCGGGCCAGGTCCTTGGCCCCGCCCTGCAGCACCTTGCGGGCCCAGCGCACCGGGCCCGAGGCAGCCTCGGCTCCGGGCAGGTCCAGCGCCACGAACGCGTCGACGTCACTGAACTTGTGCAGCCTCACTTGCGCTCCTTCGGTTCTAGGCCGCGCCGTTGAGAATCCGCACCGGCAGTGTGCGAGGACCGCGGATCTGACCGGTCGACCAAGTGACGCCGGCGGGGTCGGCCAGCTCGAAATGCGGCACCCGCTCCATCCACTCCTCCAGGGCCACGGTCAACTCCATGCGGGCCAGGTTCGATCCCAGGCAGCGGTGGATGCCGAGCCCGAAGGCGACATGGCGATTGCGCAGACGGTCGATCACGAACTCGCCGGCGTCCTCGAAGGCCTCAGGGTCGCGGTTGGCCGCCGGGAACGGCAGCAGCACCCAGTCGTCGGCCCGCATCGAGCGGCCCGCGAACTCGGTGTCCTTAGCTAGGAGGCGGGCCATGGTCACCGGCGCGTAGAAGCGCAGGAACTCCTCAACCGCGAAGGGCCGCACCTCCGGGTCCTCGATCCAGCGTCGGCGGTCCTCCGGGTGCTGGGCCATATGCCACAGCGAGGCGCCGATGGCCGACCAGGTGGTGTCCACCCCGGCGATGATCAGCAGCCCGCAGGTGCCTCGCACATGCTCGTGTTCCAGGCGATGGCCCTCGATGGTGGCATGGGTCATGCGGCTGATCAGATCGTCCTGGGGCTCCTCTGCCCGGGCTGCGATCAGCGTGTCGAGGTAGAAGTCGATCGAGTCCTCGTACTCGACCCGCTCCTCGGTTCCGGGCTGTTCCATTATCCGGTGGATGAAGATCCGGAACTGGTCGCCGTCGGAGCGGGGCACGCCCAGCATGTCGGCGATCACCCTCACTGGGATGTGCTGGGTGTAGCTCAGCGCGGCGTCCACGATGTCGGTTTGGCCGGCCTCCACATCGGCCAGCAGGTTGTCGAGCAGCTCCCGGCAGGTCTGGCGGGTGGCCTCGCGCTTGGCCTCTATCGGCTTGGGCGCGAAGGCCGGCAGCAGGAACTGCCGAGCGATGCGATGGAAGGGCGGGTCGCTGGTGATCGGCGGGGCGAACCCCACCGGGGGAGGGATCTGGGGACGTCCGTCGTGCACCACCACGCCGTTGGAGCTGAACGTGTCGGTGTCCTTGGCGATGGCGCATACGTCTTCGTGGCGCACCGGCAGCCAGGTCCCGCCGTAGCGGTCGCTGTGGGCCACCGGGCACTCGCCGCGCAGCTCGTCCCAGATCTCCGGGGCGCGGGCCGCGTAGCCGGGGTCGACGTGGTCGAAGTCGGTGGCCCAGTCGGCCACCGGCGCCCGGGGCTTGAGGCCTTCGTGGGCGTCGGCGTCCGGTTCGGCAGTCGCCCCGTTGGTTGAGGTGTCCGTGGTGGCAGTGGTGTAGGTCATGGCGTCAGCGTCAGCTCCTCCGCTTCATAGTCCAGCAGACGGTGGAACAGCGTGCGCAGATCGTTGCGGCGGCCTCGGTCGTTGGCCAGGTTGACAAGTTCGTGGGGATCCTCCGCGGTCTCGTACCACTCGTGGTCGTGGTCGTCGAAGTCGGCGTCCACATCGAAGAGCTTGCCCAACTTGTCGGTGGTTCCGTCGCGCCGCACCCCTCCGCCGACACCGTAGTAGCGGGCGTACTTGGTCTCGCCGTCGTAGAAGCCCCGCACCGCGTAGCGGCTGTTGCGCAGGATCTCGGACGGGGCGGAGTCCTGGGAGAACAGCACGAAGTCGCGCACCGATGCGGCGGGGTCGGCCAGCACCGGCGACAGATCGCGGCCCGACAGCGTGGGGGTGTCGCCGGGGTCCACGCCGCCGAGCGCGGCGATGGTGGCCGCGAGATCGACATGAGTGGCCAGGGCCTGGGTGCGGGCTCCGGCGGGCACGCCGGGGGCCTTGACGATCAGCGGCACGCCCATCACCTCGTCGTACACGCACGGCAGCTTGGCCCGAAGGCCGTGGGAGCCGCAGGCGTCGCCGTGGTCGGAGGTGTAGGCGATCACGGTGTCGTCGTAGAGCCCGAGGGTGTCGAGGGTGTCGAGCAGGCGGGCTAGGCTGGCGTCGAGCTCGACGTGAAGCCAGGCGTAGTAGTCGAGGCCGCGAAGCCACGTGTCGTGGTCGTCGGCGTCGATGCGGCCCACCATGTGCTCGCGGTTGCGGACGTGGCGCCAGGCCCGCTGCACCTCGGGCTTGGTGTGCAGGTCGTCGTTGAAGTTGTCAGGCAGGCGGTCGAACAGGCGGGGGTAGTCCTCCGGCGGCGGGGTCACCGGCAGGTCGCCCAGGCGCATCTTCTGCACCGCCAGCAGCAGCTCTGCGAACTTGGGGTGATCGGCCTGGTAGCTGCGGTGGTCGGCCGGGAACCACATGATGTCGTGCGGGTTGACCAGCGCGACGGTCAGGAACCACGGCTGGTCGCTGTTGGCGCCGTTGCCCCCGGACCCGTTGCCCCCGGCGCGGTCTCGCAGCCAGTCGATGGCCTGGTCGACGATGATCGGGTCGAAGTAGCGGCCGGTGTAGGCGCTGCCCATGAAGTGGACGTCGTTGCCCTCCCAGTCGAGGTACCCGTGGGCGGACATGTCGGGTGCCTCGCTGTGGCCCAGGTGCCACTTGCCCAGATAGCTCGACCGGTAGCCCCGCTCCCCCAGCAGGCTGCCGATGGTGGGGATGGCCGGGTCGAGCGCGGTGTGAGTTGGGAAGGCGACGTTGTCGACCACGCCGTGCTCGGCCAGGTAGCGGCCCGTGTAGAGGCTGGCCCGCGACGGCGAGCACGGCGAGGCGTGGGTGAAGTAGCGGTCGAAGCTGAGCCCGTCGGCGCGCAGCCGCTGGTGGGCGGGCAGGTCCACCGCGCCCTCGAGCCAGTCGTTGCGACGCTCCTCGTCCGACACGATCAGCAAGATGTTGGGCCGCGCATCAACCTCCGCCATGGCGCCAAGCTACTGGCATGCTGCCCCGCGGTACCGTCGTCGTCCTGGGAACCAGGGTCCGGACACGGACGTCTGAAGTGTGATGCCATTGCGGGCAATTCGCAGTCCTGGGAACCAGGGGCCCGACATGTGCGTCTGGAGTGTGATGCAATCGCGGGCAATGCGGACGAGCGCGATGCGGGGTGCGGCCGCGCTGATCGCCTCGGCCGTGATCGCGGTCGGTTGCAGCGGCGGCGGCAGCTTGCCGCCGGTAGAAGAGCCGGTTGGAGCGTCCGATGAGTCCGAGCAGCCGGTTCCGGCCCAGCAGGGTGACGAGGCCGGGCCGTCAGCGCAGCCCGAGCGGTCGGAGCCGGGCGAGCCGTCCGACCCGGCCGCGGAGATCGGTCAGGAGCCTCCGCTGGCCGGCCTGTACACGACGGATTTCGAGGCGGGTGCCATGACGGCTCTGGCGATCGGCATCCTGGAGATCGAGCCTCCGTGCGTCTACCTCTACTGGCTTGACGACACCGACGGGCGGACGACGCGCATGCCCGACGGGAACCTGCAGCGCTACCTCGTGCGGCTGCCCCGGGCGTTCGTGCGCTTCGACTCGGACACCGGAGAGATCTGGATCCGCGACGAAGGCCCGATGACCAGCGGCGACGATGTCTCACTGGGCGGCGGCGGCGAGGGCGGCAGCTACGTCCGGCTCACGGTGGAGGGCGAGTGCAGCGCCCACGGGATATGGCACGCGAGCAGCATGACGGCCGGACTCGACCACATGCTGCCGTTCGGCTGGGGCGACCCGCCCGCGGAGCCTCGGGAGCTAACCAACACCTTCGAGTGGGATCCCACGGGCGGGTTCGGCGACACCTCCGTGTCGGGGACCCTCGAGATCGCGCCGGCCTGTGCCTATGTAACCGACGAGATCTGGGTCCGATGCGTCGCCATTGAGCCCGATCTGAAGTCCGAGCCGCGGTGCGTGTACGTCACCGGCACCGGCACCGACGGCGGGGAGGCAGCCGTGACCGCGGAAGGAGCGCCGGTGCGCACGCTGGTTCGCCTTCCCCTGCCGCTGACCAGCTACGACCCCGATTCCGGAGAGCTCTGGGTCGCCGGGCACGGTCCGATGACCAGCGGCGACGCGGTGACCGTGATCGGCAGCGTGGGCTGGGCTGCTGGCGACACCCCTGTCGAAGAGCCTTTCGAGGGGGGTTGCGCGGCCCACGGGTCGCTCTGGGCGGCGTCGATGCAGCCGACCGGCCCGGAGCCGGGCGAGGCGATCGAAGCTGGAGAAACCGTCCCGCCTCTAGCCGGGATGTTCCCGTGGGACCCCAAGCAGCGTCTCCCCCGGCACGCGCTGGCCGGGACCCTGGTGATTGAGGCTCCATGTGTGTACGTCGACGTGGGGCCCGAGTGGAGGACGGATTCGTGGTACCGGCCCGACCATGGCCATTTCCGGATGTTCGTGCGCCTGCCGCAGCCGCTGGTCCGCTTCGACGCCGGCTCCGGTGCCCTGTGGCTCGGCAAGGAGGGCCCGTTCGTCACCGGCGACTACCTCGACTTCTCCGGCGGCCGTGCCGTGTTCTTCCCCGACTTCGACTCGTTGGCCGACTACCCCGACAAGAGGGAGTACGACGGCGGCTGTTCCGCCCACGACGAGTTCTGGGCGATGTCGATCAGATAGGGGGAGCCCAGATTGGGAAGCCGCCGAGCCCGCCGGTGGCGCTAGCCCTCGCCGATGAGGCGCTCCAGCACTAGCTCGGGGTGGTCGGACTGGAGGCGGGCCAGCCAGTAGGGGCTCTCGAACAGGGCCAGCAGCCCGCCGCCCTCGGCCCGCTCGGCCACGGTCACGCCCGACATGGTGCCCAGCACCGCGGCTGAGGCCTTGTCGGTGCGGCGGGCGGTGGTCCACGGCGCCGACGCGAGCTCGATGGGGGCGCCGAACTCGTGGCGCAGGCGGTGCTCGGCCACGTCGAACTGCAGCGGCCCGACCGCGGCCAGGATCGGGGCGCTCTCGCTGCCCTCGGGCCGGCGCAGCACCTGGACCACGCCCTCGGAGTCGAGCTGGCGCACCCCGGAGCGGAACTGCTTGGCCTTGGACGTGTCGGTGCAGCGGGCCAGCCGGAAGCTGCTCGGAGCGAACGACGGGACTGGCGGCCAGCGCACCGGCCCGTCGGCGGCGTGCACGGCGTCTCCCACCCGCAGATCGGCCGCGTTCACCAGGCCGATCACGTCGCCGGGCCAGGCCTCCTCC